>NZ_JANKOG010000039.1:0-44437 GCF_024656005.1 Burkholderia sp. SCN-KJ | reverse complement strand
CCTAAGAGGCGGGCTGAATCCATATCAGAGGAGACATGGAGGAGACAGGTGTAACTATAGCGAATCAGTTTCCGCATTGCAACATTGCCGTAGAGAAAATAAGGATTTTCCCTCGAATGCGCACTCTAGATCGCTAGTTCGCATCCGACCCCCTCCCGTTCTCCCGGTCGAGCACCTCGCCGAGGGTGTCGCGCAGCAGCGCGACCGGCCGCGTCAGGCGGCCCGGCAGCGCGCCGTGCACGATCCACACGTTGATCCGCGTTTCCAGCCCCGCCGTTTCCACCACCCTCAGCGCATCGCGATGCTTGCTGCGCGCCAGTGCGTTCGGCGACGCAATCCCGATGCCGGCACCGCGCGCGACGAGCGACAGCTGCAGCTCGGAGCCGAACGCCTCGACCGCGACGTCGAACGGCAGCCCCGCGGCGCCGAGCGCGCGGCTCAGTGCCGAACGCATCCCGCAGCCGTCCTGGCTCAGCACCCACGGAAAACCCGACAGCACGTCGAGCGACAGCGGGCCGGCCGGCAGCGGGAAATCGCGCGCGGCGACGAGCACCGTCGGCTGCGTGCCGAGCGGCGTGGCCGTCAGCGTGTCGGGCAGCGCCGCGCTGGCCGGCACCATGACCGCCGCGACATCGAGCGTGCCGCGCTCGATGCCCTGCACGAGCGCCGGCGACCAGCCGGCCGTCACGCGCAGCGTCAGCCGCGGAAACGCGTCGCGCAGCCGGTCGATCGGCCGCTCGAGCGCCAGCTCGGACAGGAACGGCGGCACGCCGATGCGCAGTTCGCCCGACGGCTCGCTGTCGGGCGCACCGGCCGCCATCAATGCGTCGACCGCACCCAGCACGTTGCGCGCGAGCGCATAGACGTCGCGCCCGGCGGCGGTCGGCTTCAGCGGCTTGCTCTGCCGCTCGAGCAGCGGCATGCCCAAAAGCGTCTCGAGGTTCTGCACGCGTCGCGTGAGGCCCGGCTGCGTCAGATGGAGCTTCACCGCGGCCGCGACCATCGACCCGCTGTCGACCACCGCGACGAACGCCTGGAGATCACGCGTATTCAAAGCAAACTCGCATAATCATGTTAGACATATTTCAATTGTCGCATAAACATCCGGCACCTACGATGGGGATTCCTTCGCTCGACGCCCAGGCTTCCGATGAACTGCCCTGCCGACTCCTGCCCTGCCCCCGGCCGCGCCGCGCGCGGTGCACCGCCCGTGCTGAGCACGGGCATGACGCTCTTCTTCGCCGCGACGGTCGGCGTGATCGTGATGGACCTGTTCGCCGCGCAGCCGTTGACGGGCCCGATCAGCGCCGACCTGCACCTGCCGCCCGGTCTCGCGGGCCTCGTCGCGATGCTGCCGCAACTCGGCTACGCAGCCGGCCTCGTGCTGCTCGTGCCGCTCGTCGACCTGCTCGAGAACCGCCGGCTGATCGTCGCGACGCTCGTCGCGTGCGCGGCCGCGCTCGCGCTGCCGGCGTTCACGCGGTCCGGCACCGTCTTCCTGCTCGCGACGCTGGCCGCCGGCGCCGCGTCGAGCGTGATCCAGATGCTGGTGCCGATGGCCGCGTCGATGGCGCCCGAGGCGCAGCGCGGCCGCGCGGTCGGCAACGTGATGAGCGGGCTGATGCTCGGCATCCTGCTGTCACGGCCACTCGCCAGCCTGATCGCGGGCACGGCCGGCTGGCGCGCGTTCTACGCGCTGGCCGCGCTCGCGAACGCGGCCAGCGCGGTAGTGCTCGCGCTGCGCTTGCCGCCGCGCGTGCCGCCGGCGGCGGCCGGCTATCGCGCGCTGCTGGCGTCGATGGGCCGGCTGCTGGCCGACGAAGCGGTGCTGCGCCGGCATGCGCTGTCGGCCGCGCTCGCGATGGCCGCGTTCAGCGCGTTCTGGACCGCCGTCGGGTTGCGGCTCGCGCAGCCGCCGTTCGGCCTCGACCTGCACGGCATCGCGCTGTTCGCGTTCGCCGGCGCGAGCGGCGCGATCGTCACGCCGCTGGCCGGCCGCGCCGGCGATCGTGGCCACGGCCCGGCCGCGCAGCGCATCGCGCACGTGACGATGCTCGCGGCGCTCACCGTGCTCGGCATCGCCGGCGCCGGCTGGTTCGGCTTCGATGCGCACGCGCATCGCAGTATCGCGCTGGCGCTGCTCGCCGGCGGCGCGGCGCTGCTCGACGCGGGCGTGATCGTCGACCAGACGATCGGCCGCCGGGAAATCAACCTGTTGAACCCGGCCGCACGCGGGCGGCTGAACGGGCTGTTCGTCGGGTTGTTCTTCGTCGGCGGCGCGCTCGGCGCGGCGCTGGCGGGCAACGCATGGGCGTGGGGCGGGTGGAGCGCCGTGTGCGGCGTCGGCTTCGCGTTCGCGGGCGCGGCCGCGGCGTTCGGCTTGTCGGGCGGGCGCCGGAGCGGCACCGCGGCGTGGCCGCGCGCGTAACGCGGGGCCGGATATGAAAACGCCCCGCCCTCTGACGAGGCGCGGGGCGTCCGGCGGGCCGCGTGGCCGCGCTGGCCGAAATCAGTGACGGACCAGCGCCATCATCGCGCCGAAGCCGACGAAGATCCCGCCCGTCAGCCGGTTGAACACCTTCGCGACGCTCTGGCTCTTCAGCGTCGCGCCGATGCGCGTGCCGAACGACGCGTAGACGAGATACCAGCTGACCTCGATCACGGCGAACGTGACGACGAGGATGCAGAACTGCGGCAGCGTCGGCTCGGCTGCATTGATGAACTGCGGCAGCAGCGCGGCCGCGAACAGGATCGCCTTCGGGTTGCTGCCCGCGACCAGGAAACCGTTGCGGAACAGCGCCCAGCGTGATGCCGACGTGCCTTGCGAAACCGCATCGACGTCCGCGGCCGGCGCGTCGTCGACGCGTGCGCGCCACGCCTTCACGCCGAGGTAGATCAGGTAGGCGGCGCCCGCGAAGCGCAACGCATCGAACGTCGCCGGCCACGCCTCGAGCACCGCCCCGAGCCCCGCCGCGGACACCGCGAGCATCAGCACCAGCGCGCTCAGGCAGCCGGCCATCGTCGACGCCGAGCGGCGCAGCCCATGCTGCGCGCCGTGCGTCATCACGAGCAGCATGTTCGGACCGGGAATCGCCGACACGACGAACACCGTCGCCACGAAAAGCCACCACGTATGCAGGTTCATGACCGCCCCGACCGAAAGAGAATTGAAATGTCGATTATGCCGTGCGCGCGGCGTTTTTGTCCCGCGTCGGCTCAGCGGCCCGCGCGGCGCAGCGCGACTTCGCCGAGCACCGCGAAGTCCTGTTCGCCGCCGCCGTGCGCGAGCGCATCGAGCAGGCTGTCGCGCACGACGCTCGCCACCGGCAGCGGCACCGACGCCGCGTCGCCGGCCTCCAGCGCGAGCCGCACGTCCTTCAGCCCGAGGCGCGCCTTGAAGCGCGCGGGTTCGTAGCTGCGCTCGGCGATCATCCCGCCGTAGCCTGCGTAGACCGGCCCCGGGAACACGCTGTTCGTGATCACGTCGAGGAAATCGCGCATCGCGACGCCGTGCGCACCGAGCAGCGCGGACGCCTCGCCGAGGGTCTCGATCGCCGACGCGAGCGTGAAATTCGCCGCGATCTTCGCGACGTTCGCATGCTGCGGCAGCGAGCCGAACCGCCAGGTCTTCTGGCCGATCGCGTCGAACAGCGGCTGCACGCGGTCGATCGCCTCGGCCGGGCCGCCGGCCATGATCGTCAGCCGCGCGGCCGCCGCGACGTCCGGGCGCCCCATCACGGGCGCGGCGACGTACTCGAGGCCGCGCGACGCATGCGCGTGCGCGAGCGACTCGGCCAGCGCGACCGACACCGTTGCCATGTTCACGTGGATCAGGCCGCGCGGCGCCTGCGCGAGCAGCGCGTCGTCGAATACTTCGCGCGCGGCCGCGTCGTCGGCGAGCATCGAGAACACGGCATCGCCGCGAAACGCATCGGCCGGCGTCGCGACGATCTGCGCGCCCAGCGCGGCGAGCGGCTCGGCGCGCTCGCGCGACCGGTTCCAGACCCGCAGGGCGTGCCCCGCCTTCAGCAGGTTCGTCGCAATCGCCTGCCCCATTTCGCCCAGCCCGATAAATCCGAGATCCATTTCCCCGCTCCTTCGACCCGTGAAGCGGGGAGTTAAACACAGATGGCGGCGGCCTGCAGCCCCGGCGGCCGGCCGTGCGCGGTGCGATACTGCGCCAATGGCGACCGCGACCTTCCGCTTCCACGGCGAACTGAACGCGTTTCTCGCGCGCGAGCAGCGCGAGTGCGCGTTCGCGCATGCGTTTGCGCGCGACGCGACGGTCAAGCACGCGGTCGAGGCGCTCGGCGTCCCGCATACGGAAATCGGCCTGCTCTGCGTGAACGGCGCACCGGCCGCCCTCGACCGGCCGCTCGGCGACGGCGACCGCGTCGACATCCATCCGGAACGCGCGCAGCCGGCGGCCGCCTCGCCGCTGCCGCAACCGGACCGCTGGCGCTTCGTCGCCGACGCGCATCTCGGCGGCCTCGCGCAGCTGCTGCGCCTCGCCGGCTTCGACACCTGCTACGACAACCACTACCGCGATGACGAACTCGCGGCGCTCGCCGCGCGCGAAGGCCGGATCGTGCTGACCCGCGACCGCGAGCTGCTGAAGCGCCGCGCGGTCGTGCGCGGCTGCTACCTGCATGCGCAGCAGCCGGACGCGCAGCTGCGCGAGCTGTTCGCGCGGCTCGATCTCGCGCCGCACATGCGGCCGTTCCGGCTGTGCCTGCGCTGCAACGCGCCGCTGCACGCGCTCGATGCGGCGGACGCCGCGCCGCGCGTGCCGCCTGGCGTGCGCCAGCGGCACCGGCGCTTTGCCGCGTGCGACGTGTGCCGGCGCGTGTTCTGGGAAGGGTCGCACTGGCGGCGCATGCGCGCGGTGGTCGATGCGATGCGCGCGCCGCCGCCCGATGCCCTCGAGTTTCCGGACGTGGCGGACGCCTGAAAAAACAAAACCCCGCAGGCCGGAGCGGGCGGGGTTTCGCGACAGGGGGCCGGCAGCGCCGGCCCGGTGAAGCGTGCTTAGTTCTGCGCGCCTGCGTCGTTCGTGCCGGCGGCCGAAGCGGCTGCGGCCTTCGCCTTGCCCTTGGCCGAACCGTGTTGCTTCAGCTGGTGCTTCGGCTTGCTGTGATCCTTCTTGGCCGGTGCCGATGCAGCGGCCGGCGTGTCGGCTGCCGGCGCCGACGCCTGTGCGAATGCCGAAACCGATGCGAGAGCGAATGCTGCGGTCATGATCGAAGCGAGCGTCTTCTTCATTGTTCTTCCTTTAGCGGAGAAAAAGTCAAACGTACCGGTAAGAGATGCGAGGCATCCGCATCGGAACATCAGTCGCGCCGGGTTGCCGGTCGCCGCCGGACGGGTCGGCTCTCGCCTTTCCGCCTCGGCAAATACTGACGCACAGGCTCCATAACGCATCGCCCGCGCGGCGAGTTGACATGCAGCTTGCATCGTTCGGGTTTCCCCGGGGGCACGGGTTTCGCGCCCGCGCGACGCGCCGCCGGGACCTGCGTCAATCGTCCGACAAACCGGCTCTCGCGCCCGTCGCCCCGACGCTATACTGGCCACCTTCCGTCCCAACCGGACGCGGCCGGTCACGAGACCGCCGCCGTCGCAAGGCGCCCAAATTGCCCGATCACAATCTGGACAAACTGAAAATCGACCGGCGTCCGATCGCGCCCGCGCCACGCCGGCGCCGGTGGGTCCGCTACGCGGTCGCCGCCGCGCTCGTCATCGTCGCGATCGTCGCGGCGCTGGCGCTCACCGGCCGGCCGACGGTCGACACGACCTCCGTCACGTCCGCCTACCCGTACCAGAACGACACCCAGCTCAACGCGACCGGCTACGTCGTGCCGCAGCGCAAGGCCGCGGTCGCGTCGAAGGGCCAGGGGCGCGTCGAGTGGCTCGGCGTGCTCGAGGGCACGCGCGTGAAGAAGGACGAGATCATCGCGCGGCTCGAGAGCCGCGACGTGCAGGCGTCGCTGGCACAGGCACGCGCGCAGGCGCAGGTCTCCCGTGCGAACCTCGGCGTCGCGCAGGCAGAACTGAAGGATGCGGAGATCGCGCTGCGCCGCACCGCCGCGCTCGCGCCGAAGGGCGCGGTGCCGGCCGCGCAGCTCGACATCGACACGGCCCGCGTGAACAAGGCACGCGCGTCGGTCAACAGCGACGAAGCCGCGATCGCGTCCGCCGAAGCCAATGCGCAGGCCGCGCAGGTCGCGGTCGACCAGACGGTGATCCGCGCGCCGTTCGACGGCATCGTGCTCGCGAAGCACGCGAACGTCGGCGACAACATCACGCCGTTCTCGTCCGCGTCGGACAGCAAGGGCGCGGTCGTGACGATCGCCGACATGGACACGCTCGAGGTCGAGGCCGACGTCGCCGAATCGAACATCGCGAAGATCCGCGCGGAGCAGCCGTGCGAGATCCAGCTCGACGCGCTGCCCGACATGCGCTTCGCGGGCCGCGTGTCGCGCATCGTGCCGACCGTCGACCGCTCGAAGGCGACCGTGCTCGTGAAGGTGCGTTTCGTCGACCGCGACGAGCGCGTGCTGCCCGACATGAGCGCGAAGATCGCGTTCCTCTCGAAGCCGGCGTCACCGCAGGACCGGCAGCCGGTGACGGCCGTGCAGGCGAGCGCGGTGGTCGAGCGCGACGGCCGCCCGGTCGTGTTCGTCGTGAAGGACGACACGGTGCGTGCGACGGCGGTGACCCGAGGCGCACGGATCGGCGAACTCGTCGCGATCCGCGGCGTGAAGCCCGGCGACACGGTCGTGCTCGCGCCGGGCGCGAAACTGACGGACGGCGCGAAAGTCGCCGTCGCGAAGAAGTAGCGTGGCGCGCGTGAACGACGCCTCGCCGCCCCTCGTCGAGATCAGCCACGTCGCGAAGTCGTACCGGCGCGGCAACCAGGTCGTGCCGGTGCTGACCGACATCACGCTCGACATCGGCGCAGGCGACTTCGTCGCGCTGATGGGGCCGTCGGGTTCCGGCAAGAGCACGCTGCTCAATCTCGTCGCCGGCATCGACCGGCCCGACAGCGGCGAGCTGCGCGTGGGCGGCCTCGACATCTCGCGGCTCGAGGAAGCGCAACTGGCCGAATGGCGCGCGGCGAACGTCGGCTTCATCTTCCAGTTCTACAACCTGATGCCGGTGCTCACCGCATTCGAGAACGTCGAGCTGCCGCTGATGCTCACGCACCTGTCGCGCCGCGAACGGCGCGAGCGCGTCGAGCTGGTGCTCGACATGGTGAATCTCGGCGACCGGACCAGCCATTACCCGTCCGAGCTGTCGGGCGGCCAGCAGCAGCGCGTCGCGATCGCGCGCGCGCTGATTACCGACCCGGTGCTGATCGTCGCCGACGAGCCGACCGGCGACCTCGACCGCGCGTCGGCCACCGACGTGCTCGCGATGCTGCAGCGGATGAACGCCGAGCTCGGCAAGACGATCATCATGGTGACCCACGATGCGCACGCGGCTGCCGCCGCGCAGTCGCTCGTGCATCTGGAGAAAGGAGAGTTGATCGATGGGCACGCCGTCTGACGGACGGGAGCGCGCGCGATGATGGTGTTCAAGCTGATCGCGCGCAACGCGCTGCGGCACCGGCTGCGCACGCTGCTGACCGTGCTCGGGCTGACCATCGCGGTGCTGGCGTTCGGGCTGCTGCACACCGTCGTCGACGCGTGGTACGCGGGCGCGGCCGCCGCGTCGAGCGGCCGGCTCGTCACGCGCAACGCGATCTCGCTCGTGTTCCCGCTGCCGGTCAGCTACGAGAACCGGATCCGCGGCGTCGACGGCGTGACGGCCGTGGTCCGCTCGAACTGGTTCGGCGGCATCTACCGCGACCCGAAGAACTTCTTCGCGAGCTTCGCGGTGTCGGAGAACTACCTCGACCTGTATCCGGAATTCATCCTCCCGGCGCAGCAGCGCGCCGACTACGTCCGCGACCGCCGCGGCTGCCTGGTCGGGCGCCAGCTCGCGACGCAGTTCGGCTTCAAGGTCGGCGACGTGATTCCGCTGAAGGGCACGATCTATCCGGGCACGTGGGATTTCGTCGTGCGCGGCATTCTCGACGGCCGCGACGACTCGACGATCACGCGCCAGCTGGTGTTCCACTGGGACTACCTGAACGAGACGGTGCGCAAGCGCACGCCGAAGCAGGCCGACCAGGTCGGCGTGTTCGTGCTCGGCGTCGCGCGACCCGACGACGGCGCCGCGATCGCGCGCAACGTCGACGCGGTATTCCGGAACTCGCTCGCCGAAACGCTGACCGAGACCGAACAGGCGTTCCAGCTCGGCTTCGTCGCGATGTCGAACCAGATCATCGCGGCGATCCGCGTCGTGTCGTACGTGGTGATCCTGATCATCATGGCCGTGATGGCGAACGCGATGGCGATGAGCGCGCGCGAACGCACCGCCGAATATGCGACGCTGAAGGCGCTCGGCTTCGGCCCCGGCTTTCTCGCGCTGCTCGTGTTCGGCGAATCGGTCGTGATCGCGGTGGCCGGCGGCGGGCTCGGGGTGCTCGCGACGCCGCCGGCCGCGAGCCTCTTCAAGCAGGCCGCGGGCGGCATCTTTCCGGTGTTCAAGGTGTCGGCCGGGACGATGGCGCTGCAGGCCGCGTGCTCGATCGCGGTCGGCTTCGCGGCCGCGCTGGTGCCGGCGTGGCAGGCGGCGCGCGTGCGCGTGGTCGAAGGCCTGCGGGCGATCGGCTAGAGGCACGCATCGATGGCCATTCCGCTCGCCTACATCGCGCGCAACCTGTGGACCCGGCGGCTCACCACCGCGCTCACCGCGGGCGGGATGGCGCTGGTGATCTTCGTGTTCGCGACCGTGCAGATGCTCGACGCGGGGCTCACGCAGACGCTCGTGTCGACCGGCGAACCCGACAACGTCGTGGTGATCCGCAAGGGCGCGGAAACCGAGATCCAGAGCGCGATCGACCACCAGCAGGCCAACGCGCTCGAGATGCATCCGGCCGTCGCGCTCGGCCCCGACGGCCGGCCGCAGGTGTCGAAGGAAGCCGTCGTGCTGATCTCGCTCGTGAAGACGTCGACCGGCAAGCCGTCCAACGTCGTGATCCGCGGCGTGTCGCCGGCCGGCCTCGCGCTGCGGCCGCGCGTGAAGCTGGTCGCCGGCCGCACGTTCGCGCCGGGCTCGTCGGAGATCGTCGTCGGCAGCGCGATCGCGAAAGGCTTCAGCGGCACGCAGCTCGGCGACCGCCTGCATTTCGCGCAGCGCGACTGGACCGTCGTCGGCATCTTCGACGCGGGCGGCAGCGGCTTCGATTCGGAGATCTGGGGCGACGTCGACCAGCTGATGCAGTCGTTCCGGCGCACCAACTATTCGTCGATGGTGCTGCGCATCCCGAGCGCCGACGGTTTCGCGCGCTTCAAGGCCGACATCGACGTCGACCCGCGCCTCACCGACGAAGCGAAGCGCGAGCAGACGTTTTACGGCGACCAGTCGAAGGCGCTGTCGACCTTCATCAACATCCTCGGCATCACGCTGTCGACGATCTTCTCGATCGCCGCGATGATCGGCGCGATGATCACGATGTATGCATCGGTCGCGAACCGCACCGCCGAGATCGGCACGCTGCGCGCGCTCGGCTTCAAGCGCATGAACGTGCTTGCCGCGTTCCTGCTGGAGGCGCTGCTGCTCGGCTTCGTCGGCGGCGTCGCGGGGCTCGCGTGCGCGTCGCTGATGGAGTTCGCGTCGTTCTCGACGACCAACTTCCAGACCTTCTCCGACCTGTCGTTCCGTTTCGTGCTGACGCCCGCGATCGTCGTGAAGACGCTGCTGTTCTCGCTCGTGATGGGGCTCGTCGGCGGGTTCCTGCCGGCGATGCGCGCCGCGCGGCTGAGCATCGTCGACGCGCTGCGCGCGCAGTGACGCGCGCGGCCGCTCACGCGCGGCGCTCGCTCGGCACCCACGCGCCGTGGAACCCGGCCGGCACGCGGCGCGGCAGGTGCACGGTCGCGACCGGCGCCGCGTCGATCGCGCGCGCATCGAGGATCACGACGTCGCTCGTATCCGTCGCCGCGCGGTAGACCACTACCAGCAGCCAGCCGTCGTCCTCGTCGGTGCCGCCCGGGCGCGGCACGAACACCGGCTCGCCATTCTGGTCGCCGGCCGGCACCGCGTAACGCGTCGTCGTGCCGCGCACCTGATCGAAGCGCATCACGCCGCGCATCTCGGTGGGGTTCGGCTGCTCGACCGCATACAGGTAACGGTAGCGGCGCCCGGTCCGGCTTTCGTTGATGCGCGGCAGCTCGATGCCGCCATCGGCGAGCGGCCCCTCGTCGACCAGCCCGTTCGCGGTATCGATCACGTAGCGCCAAAGTTCGCCGACCGGGTTGTCGGCGAACCGGCCGGTGCGCGCGTCGAGACGCAGGAACCACGGATAGCGCACCGCATCGAGCACGATGCACGACGCATCGCAGTCGTACGCGTTCACCACGTGCTGGATGAAGCACGGCTCGATCCCGAACCAGCGCACGTCGCCGCCGTGGCGCGGCATCACGCCGATCCGCGCGTCGCGGTCGTCGTGCCAGCGCAGCGGCATCCGGTGCCCGTGCTTCAGCATCGCGAAGTCGTAACCCACGTTCAGGTCGAGCAGCAGGCTGCGGGTCTCGGTGATCGCGAGGTCGTGCATCATCGACGGCGCGCGCACGTCGACCGCGAGGTCGACGCGCTGCACGCCCTGCGCGTCCGCGACACCGTAGCGCAGCCACGGCGCGCGCCAGTCCGCGCGAAACAGGATCAGTTCGCCCGTCACCGGATCGACCTTCGGATGCGCGGTCATCGCACCGCCGAACGCCGCGTGCCGCGCGGGCGCACCGAGCGTGTCGAGCGCGGCCGTGATCGCGAGCGGCGCGCCGCCTTCGGCCAGCGCGAGCAATTCGCCCGCGTGCTGCAGCACGCTCACGTTCGGATTCGTGTCGGGCAGATGCGGCGCCTGCTCCGGCGCGTGGACATCGGCCCAGCGGCGCGTGCGGGCCCAGCGGTTCCGGTAACCCGTGGCGCGGCCGCGTTCGAACGCGATCGCGTGCAGCATCGCCGCTTCCGGCCACCACGACAGCACGTCGTTGCCTTCGAAACGGCCGCCCGGCGGATTCGGGCCGTTGCGCAGCAGCGTGCCGTCGAGTTCGGGCGGGATCGTGCCGGTCACGCGCAGGTCGACGAGGTCGGCTTCGTCGGCGACCGGCGCGATCGCACCGTGGTTCAGATCGAACGTCGTCATCGCGTCGTGTGCTCCTTCAGCAGTCTTCGGTCGACGGCGGCAGATCGCCGCGCGCCAGTGCGAGCGCATGGTCGCGCACGTCGTCCGGCCAGCCGGCGACCCACTCGGCCAGCCGCGCGAGGTCGTTCGCATACAGCGCGCGCGCGGCCTCCTCGAAACCGGGCAGGTCGCCCGCGATCGCGGACATGAAGTGATAGGCGCGCGCCTGCGCGTCGCGGCGCCGGTCGGCCGCCGCATGCGTGCGCCGCGCGTCCTCGACGAGCTTGCGCAGCGCGACGGACGCGCCGCCCGGCTGCGCGGCGAGCCACTCCCAGTGACGCGGCAGCAACGTGACCTCGCGCGAGACGACACCGAGCTTCGGACGGCCGCGGCCGCGTTGTTCGCCCGCCCCGCCTCCCTCCGCGGCGGGCGCGGATGCATCGCCCGGCGCTGCCGCGTAACGCGCGCGGATATCGTCCGCCGTGCCGCGCAGGTCGAGGTCGATCGAGCGGCCGGTCGCGTCGTCGAAGATCACGATCGTGCCCGACATGGCGTCGCCGGCCGCCTGCCGGACCGCGACCGCCACCGTCGCGAGCGGGCCCGACGCGACGCGCCGGTGGCCGTCGAACGCGGTGTAGGAAGGGAGAAGCGTGGAGAGCGTCATTGTGGTCACCCGTGGGCAGAAAATCGGAATGACGCTATTTTTATCCGGGTATAAATTGAATGTCAATATCACCCGGGTAAAAAATTTGCCAACGCCGTGCGCGCGTCGGGTGAGCGCGCTGTCCCGTCTTCAGGGCGTCGCAGCCGGCATCGCGGTCACGCGCGCGGTGGCGAGCGCATCGTCGAGCGACACATGCCCCTCGAATGCCGACGACGCCGGTAGCGGCCGGTTTTCCTCGATCGCGTGAGCGAACTGCACGCCGGCGTCGTCGGCGAGCCGTGCGCGCAGCGCGGCGAGGCGCGGAAACGCATCCCGCTCGAACACCGCGTGATAGTCGGCCCAGCGGGCGATTCCCGCGAAATACGCGTCGGCCAACGTGCGTTGCGCGCCGAGCAACCACGGACCGTCGCCGCGCTCGAGCAGCGCTTCGAGGTGGCGGTGCGCCTTCAGCACCTTGCCGCGACCGTATGCCTGCAGCACGGCTTTCTCGGCGCCGTCGGCGCCGTGTTCGTACACGTACCAGAGCGCGCCGAACGCGCTGAAGAACGTCGTGTTCAACCACGCGAGCATACGGTTCAGACGGTCGAAATCCGCGCTGCCCTGGCGGAACGCGAGGCCGCTGTCGAGCGCCTGTGCGCCGACATGGCCGAGGATCGCGACGCTTTCGGTCAGCACGTCGCCGTTCGCGGTCACGAACGCCGGCGTCTCGGCGGCGGGGTTCAGCGCGAGGAAGGCGTCGCTCGTCACGAGGCCCGGCATCGTGATGCGCGACAGCCGGTAAGGCCGGCCGGCCCATTCGAGCGCGACGATCGAGCCGAACGAGCAGCCGGCGGGAATGCCGTAGAGAAGGATCGGAGACATGGGGATTTCGCAGAAGTTGATCGAGCAATCATGCTCCCATGACGAACGATCACGCAGTAGCCGCTAGAATCGAAACCCGTCGTTTCTCCTGGTGGACGCTGACAGTGAATCTGAACGATCTCTACCTCTTCGTACAGGCGGTCGACGCGGGCAGCATGTCGGCGGCCGCACGTCGACTCGACCTGCCGAAATCGACGGTCAGCAAGCGCGTGGCCGAGCTCGAGCGCACGCTCGGCGCGCGGCTCGTGCATCGCACGTCGCGCAGTTTCCGGCTGACGCCGGTCGGCACCGAATTCTTCGAGCATGCGCGCGCGGCGGTGATCGAGGCCGAAAGCGCGCGCGACGCCGTACTGCGGCAGGCGGCCGAACCGGCCGGCGTCGTGCGGATCACGAGTTCGGTGCCGGTGGCGCAGCACATCCTCGCGCCGTGCCTGCCGGCGCTGGCGATCGCGCACCCGAAGCTGCTGCTGCAGATTCATGCGAGCGACCGGCTCGTCGACATCGCGCAGGAAGGCTTCGACATCGCGGTCCGCAGTCATTTCGCGCCGCTCCCCGATTCCGAACTCGTGCAACGGCCGCTGGCCACGTCGCCGATCGTCGCCGTTGCGTCGCCGGCATATCTCGCGCGTGCCGGCACACCGGACGCGCCGACCGACCTCGCGCGGCACGACGGGCTTCATCCAGGTCCTCAACCATGGCGGCTGCAGCGCGCCGGCGACACCGTCGACGTCGCCCCGCGCATCCGAATGCAGGCGGACGAGTCGACGCTGCTGCTGCAGGCCGCGACGGCCGGCCTCGGGATCGCATGCCTGCCCGACTGGATCGCCGGCGCCGCGCTCGCGTCGGGCGCGCTCGTGCGCGTGCTGCCCGGCTGGCGGGCCGGCACCGTCACGACCACGCTGCTGATGCCGCACCGGCGCGGCCAGTTGCCTGGCGTGCGCGCCGCGGTCGAGTTTCTCGCGGAACACGTCGCGGCCAACCACGGCGCCGCCCCGGGCGACGCGCACGCGTGAACGAACCTTCCGGCGATTCGCGCTCACAATTCTTCGCGCCCACATCCAATCGATTCAATTCCTGAATCGATCAAGTCAGTAATTGGCATGAAACCGCATATTTCGCCGTGACAGAATGCTCCGGACGCCCTGCCCTAGGCATCGGCGTCCAACGTCCGGCCTCAGGCCGGCAATACCGCCACGAAAAAACGCGCGGACCCGACGCGCAGCCGCACGACGGCACCTTCCGCCCTTCGGAGGAGACACTGATGAATCCGCTTCACGCATTGCCGGCGTCCGCGTCGGCAACGGCCCGGCGCACCCGCGTGCGCTGGCTCGTGCTGACCGTGCTGTTCGCGGTCACGACGATCAACTACGCGGATCGCGCGGCGATCGCGATCGCGGGCCCGGCGCTGGCCCGCGCGCTGCACCTGAGCCACGTGCAGATGGGCTTCATCTTCTCGGCGTTCGGCTGGTCGTACGTGATCGCGCAACTGCCGGGCGGCTGGCTGCTCGACCGCTTCGGGTCGCGCATCGTCTATGCGTTCAGCATCTTCTTCTGGTCGCTGTTCACGCTGCTGCAGGGCGGCATCGGCTTCTTCGGCGGCGCGGCCGCGTTCGCGCTGCTGTTCGGATTGCGCTTCCTGGTCGGCGCGGCCGAGGCGCCGTCGTTCCCGGCCAACAGCCGGATCGTGTCCACCTGGTTCCCGGCCGCGGAGCGCGGCACCGCGTCGGCGATCTTCAATGCCGCGCAGTACGCGGCGACCGTCGTGTTCGCGCCGCTGATGGGCTGGCTCGTGCACGCGTACGGCTGGCAGTCGGTGTTCGCGGTGATGGGCGTGCTCGGCTTCGCGTTCGTGCTGGTGTGGAACCGCACGATGTACGACCCGAAGGCGCACCCGCGTATCAACGATGCGGAACTCGACTACCTCGCCGAAGGCGGTGCGCTCATCAACATCGACCAGGCGACCGGCGCGCGCGACGGCGGGCCGTCGATGCGTCACGTGAAGGCGCTGCTGAGGAACCGGATGCTCGTCGGCGTGTACGTCGCGCAGTACTGCATCAACGCGCTCACCTACTTCTTCATCACGTGGTTCCCCGTCTATCTCGTGCAGGCGCGCGGGATGTCGATCCTCAACGCGGGGCTCGTCGCGTCGATCCCCGCCGTGTGCGGCTTCCTCGGCGGGATTCTCGGCGGCATCGTGTCCGACGCGCTGCTCAAGCAGGGCCAGTCGCTGTCGGTCGCGCGCAAGGTGCCGATCGTGATCGGCATGCTGCTGTCGATGTCGATGATCGTCTGCAACTACACCGATTCGCACGTGCTGGTCGTGCTGTTCATGGCGCTGTCGTTCTTCGGCAAGGGGCTCGGCGCGCTCGGCTGGGCCGTCAACGCCGACACCGCGCCGCGCCAGATCGCCGGCCTGAGCGGCGCGCTGCTCAACACGTGCGGCAATCTTTCCAGCATCACCACGCCGATCGCGATCGGCTATATCGTCGACCGCAGCGGCTCGTTCAACGGCGCGCTGGTGTACGTCGTCGCGCACGCGCTGGTCGCCGTGATCTGCTACCTGTTCGTCGTCGGCGAGATCCGCCGCGTCGAGCTGAACTGAACGGCGCGGGCCGCGCCGGCGCATCCGGCGGCCCGCACATCACCGGAACCAGGAGCGAACCGATGTCCGAATCCCGCCGAGCCGGCACGCCGCGCGTCACGCGCATGCAGGTGATCCCCGTCGCGGGCCGCGACAGCATGCTGCTGAACCTGTGCGGCGCGCACGCGCCGTATTTCACGCGCAACCTCGTGATCCTCGACGACAGCAGCGGCCACACGGGCGTCGGCGAAGTGCCCGGCGGCGAAGGCATCCGCCAGGCGCTCGAGCGGATGACCGATCTCGTGGTCGGCCAGTCGATCGGGCGTTACCAGGCGACGCTCAACGCGGTGCGCGCGGCGCTGTCCGGTGCCGGTGCGACGGCCGGCCGCACGATCCGGCACGAGGTGACGTCGGCCGGCGAGGCGGCCGTGCTGCGCCAGCCGCACGAGATCAACCTGCGGCTCGACAACGTGATCACCGCGATCGAGGCCGCGCTGCTCGACCTGCTCGGCCAGCATCTCGACGTGTCGGTCGCGGCGCTGCTCGGCGAAGGCCAGCAGCGCGACGCGGTGCCGATGCTCGCGTACCTGTTCTACATCGGCGAGCGGCGCCGCACCGACCTGCCGTATCGCGACGAGACGCACGCCGCCGATCCGTGGTTCCGGCTGCGCAACGAAGCCGCGCTCACGCCGGCCGCGATCGCGCGGCAGGCCGAGGCCGCGGTCGAGCGCTACGGCTTCGCCGATTTCAAGCTGAAAGGCGGCGTGATGGCCGGCGCGGACGAGATGGAAGCGATCGCGGCGATCAAGGCGCGCTTTCCCGACGCGCGCGCGACGCTCGACCCGAACGGCGCGTGGTCGCTCGACGAAGCGGTCGCGCTGTGCCGCGGGCAAGGTCATCTGCTCGCCTACGCGGAGGATCCGTGCGGGCCGGAAGCCGGTTATTCGGGCCGCGAGGTGATGGCCGAGTTCCGGCGCGCGACCGGCATTCCGACCGCGACCAATATGATCGCGACCGACTGGCGGCAGATGGATCATGCGGTGCGGCTGCAGGCGGTCGACATCCCGCTCGCCGATCCGCACTTCTGGACGATGCAGGGCTCGGTGCGGCTCGCGCAGCTGTGCCGCGACTGGGGGCTCACGTGGGGTTCGCACTCGAACAACCACTTCGACGTGTCGCTCGCGATGTTCACGCATGCGGCCGCGGCGGCGCCCGGCACGATCACCGCAATCGACACGCACTGGATCTGGCAGGAAGGCGACGCGCGGCTCACGCGCGAGCCGCTCGAGATCGTCGGCGGCCAAGTGGCCGTGCCGGAGCGGCCGGGGCTCGGGATCGAGCTCGACATGGCGCAGGTCGAGGCCGCGCATGCGCTGTATCGCGAGGTCGGCGGCACGGCGCGCGACGATGCGATGGCGATGCGGTATCTGGTGCCGGGGTGGACGTACGATCCGAGGAGGCCGAGTTTCGGGCGTCGCCAATAGGTTCGCCTTCGACCGCAGCGGCGGTCGCCCGTATGGCCAACCGCCCTATCGGCTCCCTGCCCCCGGCAGCGCGGCCGCGGTCCGTGCGATGCTGCGCGCGATCCGGTCCGCGTGCGCGAACCCTGGATCGAGCCCCGGGTCGTAGATCGTGAAGTCGATCCCCGCAACGCGACCGGAGGCGACGAGCGGTTCGAGCAACGCATCGAGCCCGTCGAAGTCCAGCCCTGGCGAGCCGGGCGAATCCACGGCCGGAAGCTGCGACCGATCGAGCACGTCGAGATCGACGTGCAACCACACCCGCCGAAGCGCGCGCGTGCGCAGCCAGTCGACGAGTTCGCGAGCGACCGCGGCAGGTCCGCTCGCCAGCAACTGCTGGATCGTCGTGCGTGTGATCGCGGTCCGCACGATATCGCCGTAGGCGGCCTCGAACTCGGCGGATTCGGCGTCGCGCTCGCCGACCTGGCATGTGTCGCGATCGTCGACGAGCGGGCCGTCCAGATCCGGCCAGCATGTCAGGAGCGGCTCTCCGCGGCCGGTCGCCAGCGCGAGATCCATCCCAGCCGCGGAGCCGAGCCGCGTCGACGTGTCGTAGTTGCCCGGATGGAAGAAGTCGCTGTGCCCGTCGACATGGACGAGCCCGCCGCCACCGGCCCGCCGATTTCCCAGCAGGCATCCGAGCAGAATGCTGCAGTCGCCGCCGAGCACGATCGGAAAGGCGCCCCGGGCGAGCGCATCGGCGACGCGCACGGCAAGTTCGAGCGAGAACGCGCGGATCGACACGCCGTTGCGGATGCGGGTGCCGGGCTGCGGATCAAACGCATAGGCAGGATGCGGGAGCCATGAGACGCGCGCGCCGAGACGTGCAGCGAAGCCGGTGGCGAGCAGCGCTTCCGGGCCGCGCCACGTATCGGGCTCGCGGCCGGCGCCGTTCGGCTTGAGGCCGAGGCTGCTCGGCGCGGCGATCAACTCGACCGGTCGAGCGACGCCGGTCGACGCATGTCCGGCCGGCAGGTCAGATGAAGCGGTTGGCACCGTCATGACTTCTCCTCGCGCAATCGCGGTGTCGTGCGTGATAACCTGTCAAAAGGCCATCAAAGGTTAGCATCGATTTAACCCATGTCAACGACTTCACCGGTTATGGAAGCGCACGCGTTCGTGGCTCGCGACTTTATCGGCGGCCATGCCGTTCTCGACTTCGTCAACACGGTGACCGGCCGCGACGTGACGCCGCGCGACTGGCTGCCCGACTACCCCGCATATCTCGCGTGGCTGGCGTCGTCGGCCTTGCTGCCCACGCTTGACCTGAAGCAGCTCGCGGCCCGCGCGGCCGAAGCGCCCACAGCGGCCGAGCGGGCCCTGCGCGACGCGAAGCGCTTGCGCGAGGCGTTGTTCGGGATCTTCGATGCGCTGGTGCACCGCGCAGCCCCGGTCGCAGCGGATCTCGCCACGCTGGAGCGCACGTGGCGGCGCGCGGTGAGCAGGCAGCGGCTCGTCGCGACGGACGGACGCGTGGAATTCGGCGACGCGCCGGATACGCGCGACGGCGCGGACCTGCACCTGCCCGCCGATCGGATTGCGCTTCACGCCGTGAAGCTTCTCGAAGCGATTCCTGACGGCCGGCTCCGGATGTGTGCGGGGCCGAACTGCGCATGGCTGTTCATCGACGGATCGAAGACCGGGCGCCGCAAGTGGTGCGACATGGCAACCTGCGGAAACGTCGCGAAGGCACGACGGCACTACCACGCGACAAGGCAAGGGGCGGCCGGACCGGTAGAAGATCGCGACGCGGCCGAATAGGGAGGAGCCGCGTCGAAAGCAATGCACAAGGCGATCGCGTTACGCCCGGCATGCTGGAAAACAAAAGGGCCCGGTCTTGCGACCGAGCCCTTCGAATTCCGTTGGTGGAGCGGAGGAGGATCGAACTCCCGACCTTCGCATTGCGAACGCGACGCTCTCCCAGCTGAGCTACCGCCCCAACAGACAACCATCATACACATGCATTTCCGCGCTTGGCAATAGGGGTTCCGTCACCCCGGCGCGTCACTTCGACGGCGCGCCGGCCAGCACCCATTCGACCACGGAGCGCAGATCCGCGTCGCTCATGCGCGGGTGCGCCGGCATTGGAATCGCGCCCCACACGCCGGAGCCGCCGTCCTTCACCTTCTTCGACAGCTTCGCGACGGCCTGCGGATCGGACTTGTAGCGCGCGGCGATGTCCTTGAACGACGGACCGACGAGCTTGCGGTCCACTGCGTGGCAGCCCATGCAGGCATTGCCGCGCGCGACCTTCAGGCCGTCGCCGACGTCCGCATGCGCCGTGCCGAGCGCGGCAGTCGCGAGCGCGGCCGCCGCGGCGCCCTGCACCATCCATTGCTTCAACTTCATCTGCGTCGACTTCATTGCGGCATGGCCTTCGGGTTACCCGGATGCACGCTCGACGAATTCGAGATCGGCGCCGGCGGTTGCAGCGGCGTGGACTGGACCGACGCATCGGGCACGGCACCGACCGTCGCGGCATCCGCGGGCGCGGCGGCGGGCTGCGCGCCGGATGCCCCGCTCGGCGACGCGGCCTGCAATGCCTGCGCGTCCTGCGGCTGGATGTACTGGAACACCTTCACGACCTTCTCGACGCCCGGCACCTGGCTCGCCGCATCCGCGCCGCGATTGCCTTCGTCGACCGTCACGAGGCCCATCAGATAGATGTTGCCGCGCTCGCTGACGACCTTGTAGTAGTTCGCCGACAGCCCCTTCGTCGCGATGAACTCGGACTTCACGCGCCCTTCGAGATACGAGTCGTTCGCGCGCGACGACAGCGACGACGCCGGCTCGACCGACAGCTCGTTGACGATGCCGTTCACGTTGTTGATGCCGCGCACGATTTCCTCGGCGCGCTGCTTCGATGCGTCGTTCGGCACTTCGCCCGTCAGCAGCACACGGCGGTTGAACACCGTCACGTTCACGTGCGACTGGTCCGGCAGCCCGTTGTTGATCTGCGTGAGCGACTTGACCTGGATCTCGCGATCCTCGGTCTGCGCGCCGAGCGTGCGGCGATCGGTCGCGATCAGCGCGCCGCCGCCGGCCGCCGCACCCAGCACGCCGAGCACGCAACCCTGCAGCGACATCGCGAGGCCCGCCGTCAGCGCGGCGAGCAACGTGGTTCTGACGAGCGTCTGTTTGACGCGGCTTTGGTTCATCGACGGCTCTCCTTCGTTCAATCCTCACCCAGCAGCATCGCGTCGATGCCGTCGCACAGGCAGTGGATGGTCAGCAGATGGACTTCGTGGACGCGCGCCGCGCGCGAGGCGGGCACGCTGATCGGAATATCGGTATCGGACAGCGCGGCCGCGACGGCGTGGCCGTCGCCACCCGTCAGCGCGACGACGGTCATCTCGCGCTCGTGCGCCTCGTCGATCGCGGCCAGCACGCGCGGCGACGCGCCGCTCGCGTCGAGCACCAGCAGGATGTCGCCGGTCTGCCCGAGCACGCGCACCTGCTGCGCGAACAGCTGGTCGGCAGCGGATGCCCCCATGAGGCCGCCCTGCGACGCATCGGTGGCCAGCGCGATCGCCGGCAGGCCCGGACGCTCGCGCTCGAAGCCGCCGACGAGCGACACGGCGAGGTAGTGCGCGGCGGCGGCCGACGGGCCGTCCCCGCACGCGACGATCTTGTTGCCGTTCGCCAGCGCGGCGAACATCGCATCGACCGCGGCTGCGATCGGCAGCGACAGCGCGTCGGCCGCTTCGGCGTGTAGCGCGGCGCTGTCACGGAAATGTTGCTGAATACGTTCGACTGACATCGATTCCTGGTGAACTGGGCGCGTGGGCACACCGCGCGCAACGTCATGGGTGCGGCGAGTTTACCGCACTCCGGCACCCTCTCCGGGGGTATGACGAGAACTCTTTACATCTGGTCACAGCTCGCGGCTACGCATCGTCGGCACGAAATGCATCGCGCAGCCACTCGAGCCGGCCGGCCTCGAACGCGACGACATCGAAGCGGCACGCGGCACCCGCGCCGTGCCGTACCCAGAAATGAAGCGCGGCCGCGACCAGACGCCGCCGCTTGCGCCAGCCGACGCTCGCGGCCGCACCGCCGTGCCGCGTGCTGCGTCGCGCACGCACCTCGACGAACACGAGCGTGCCGTCGGGCGTGCGCATCACGAGGTCGAGTTCGCCGCCGCGCATCGTCACGTTCGCCGCGACGAACGCGAGACCGCGACGCTCCAGGAACTGCCGCGCGCGCTGCTCGAACGTCGCGCCAACCGATCTGGATCGCGCCGCGCCGGAAAAGTTGCCGCCGCCGCGCGGCGAAGTGTGCTCGCCGCCCGGCGCGGCCGGCGCCGCGTGGCACAATGCCGTCCTTGTTCCGCTTGCGCCGCGATTGCGCGCATTGCCTGCCATGACTGCCCTCCTCGAACTCGCGCAAACACAGCACTACCCGGACGCCGCGCTCTACGTGGTCGCGACGCCGATCGGCAACACCGCCGACATCACGCTGCGCGCGCTGCACGTGCTCGGCCTCGCCGACCGCATCGCGGCCGAAGACACGCGCAACACGGGCCAGCTGCTGGCCCGCTACGGCATCTCGAAACCGCTTGTCGCCGTGCACGAGCACAACGAACGCGAAGCCGCGCTCCGTGTGATCGAGCTGCTGCGCGCCGGCGAACGCGTCGCGTACGTGTCGGACGCCGGCACGCCCGGCATTTCGGACCCCGGCGCGCGGCTCGTCGACGCCGTGCGCGCGGCCGGCTTCGCGGTGATTCCGCTGCCGGGCGCGAGCGCGGCCGTGACCGCGCTCAGCGTGGCGGGCGACTGGGCGGGCGCGTTCACGTTCGCGGGCTTCCTGCCGCCGAAGGCG
Organism: Burkholderia sp. SCN-KJ; assembly: GCF_024656005.1. Lineage (NCBI taxonomy): Bacteria > Pseudomonadati > Pseudomonadota > Betaproteobacteria > Burkholderiales > Burkholderiaceae > Burkholderia > Burkholderia sp. SCN-KJ. Next base: position 22,763 of record NZ_JANKOG010000039.1, on the reverse strand, counting down.
AAGCAGCGTGCGAGCGCGCTGCAGGCGCTCGTGCAGCATCCGTACGCGCTGGTGTTCTACGAAGCGCCGCACCGCATCGCGGACACCGTCGCCGCCCTCGCCGACGCGTTCGGCCCCGCGCGCCGGCTGCTGATTGCGCGCGAGCTCACCAAGCTACACGAGCAGCTGTTCCAGGGCACCCTGGCCGAAGGACAGAGCTGGCTCGACGGCGATGCGAACCGGCAGCGCGGCGAGTTCGTGCTGGTCGTGGAAGGCGCGCCGGCCGACGGCGGCGAAACCGACGACACCGCGCACGACGCGCTGCTCAAGCTGCTACTGGAAGAAGTGCCGGTGAAGAGCGCGGCGAAGCTCGCGGCCGCGCTGACGGGCGCATCGCGCAACGCGCTGTATGCGCGCGCGCTGGTGCTGAAGGAAGGCTGACGCGCGCACGGGCGGCCTCCGTCGCCCGGCGCGCGGAAATGCAAAAGGGCTGCCCGAAGGCAGCCCTTTTGCATGAGCGGACGAACCGCCGCGTTACCTCGTCGAGACCGACGCCAACATTTCGTCGCGTGCCTCGCGCGCTTCCTGCGGCGACAGCCCTTCGATCTTCACGCGGCCCGTGCCGGCGTGCACGAGGCCGATCATCCGGGCAGCGGCATACGACAGGTCGAGCACACGGCCGCGCTTGTACGGCCCGCGATCGTTGACCTTCACGACGACCCACTTGCCGGTCGACGCGTTCGTCACCCTGATGTACGACGACAGCGGCAGCGTGCGATGCGCGGCGGTCAGCGCGTTCATGTTGAAGCGCTCGCCGTTCGCGGTGCGGCGGCCGTGAAAATCCCGGCCGTACCACGATGCCCGGCCCGTCTGGCGGAAGTCGGACACATCCTTGCCGTCGATCGGCTCGGCGTCCGCCAGCGACGACTTCTTCGCGTCCTTGCTGTCGGCAGCCGGCATCGATGCCAGCGCGGAATCGAAATTCAGTTGCTGCTTGTCGTCATCCGCTTTCGCGGCCGCGGCCGTCTTGTTGACCGCGTTCTTCTGGTTGGCGCTGCCGGTGGTCTGGCTGGGTGGCACCGCACAGCCCGTCAGCGCAAAAAATAAAGCAATGGTCCCGAATCGAGTCGGAAATCGAAAATTCATCGACGTGTCGCCTTCTGGTTCGGGCCGCACCGATACAACGCTGCTCAACAACGCAGATATGCGGCCCGGACGGCAAATGCGTGCACGCCCCGCTCGGCTATGCGAGCAGGCGGCTAGCATGGGCGCGGCTTTCGTCTGTGCCGCAACCGTCCTGATTAGTTTTCACGTCTGGCGCAACCTGTCCCCGGCAGCCTGACCAGACCCCACATGCCGCCATCGAACATGGCTTTCACGTTCGCGCGCGTCGCGTACAGCCAACGCACAGGAACGGCGGCACAGGCCTCATCCGGCGGCGCGGCAGCAGGGCCGCAGACGGGCGCGCAGCACCCGGCCGGACAAGACGTGAGCACCGAATGCTCGGTGCTGGATACACCGCCGGACTCCCCGGCGGTCGATGCTTGACGGTGAATCCGACACCTCATTTAACGGGGTCGAAACACCAGCGAATTGCGTGAAATTCACGCGCAATGGGGCGCATTATACATAAATCAAAAGGTCTGCCTGAAAAGCGCCCCGTCCGGGCCATTGATTCTCGCTATGGCGGTAACAATCGGCATGCTCCGGGATTGCCCGCACGAGCGCGTCCGACACCGCACCGCAGGACCGGCATGCCGCGCGCGCGACCGGTACAATCGCTCCTTTTAGCCGCCGCGGTGCCTCCATGAAAGTCACGCTCATTCCGGTCACGCCGTTCCAGCAGAACTGCTCGCTGCTCGTCTGCGAAAAGACCGGCCGCGCCGCCGTCGTCGATCCGGGCGGCGATCTCGAACGGATCGAACAGGAGATCGCGCGGCAGAACGTGCAGGTCGAGAAGGTGCTGCTCACGCACGGCCACGTCGATCACTGCGCGGGCGCGAAGGCACTCGCGACGCATTACGGCGTGCCGATCGTGGGACCGCAGGAAGACGAGCGCTTCTGGATCGAGCAACTGCCGATGCAGAGCCAGCGCTTCGGCTTCCCGGCCGCCGAGACGTTCGAGCCGGACCACTGGCTGAACGACGGCGACACCGTGCAGTTCGGCGACGAGACGCTCGAGGTCTATCACTGCCCCGGCCACACGCCCGGCCACGTCGTGTTCTTCAGCCGCGCGCATCGCGTCGCGATCGTCGGCGACGTGCTGTTCGCCGGCTCGATCGGCCGCACCGATTTCCCGCGCGGCAACCACGCGGACCTCGTGCGCTCGATCAAGGAGAAGCTGTGGCCGCTCGGCGACGACGTCACGTTCGTGCCGGGCCACGGCCCGGTGTCGACCTTCGGCGACGAGCGCCGCACGAATCCGTTCGTGTCCGACAAGGTGTTCGGATGAACCAGACCGCCATCCCCGAAATCTACGTCAGCACCGACGTCGAGGCCGACGGGCCGATTCCCGGCCCGCACTCGATGCTGAGCTTCGCGTCGGCCGCCTATACGGAGGACAAGCAGCTGATCGCGACGTTCTCCGCGAACCTCGAGACGCTGCCCGGCGCGCAGGCCCATCCGGTGCAGGAAGCGTGGTGGAAGACGGAGCCGCAAGCGTGGGCCGCGTGCCGGCGCGACCTGCAGGCGCCGGCGGCCGCGCTCGTCGCGTACGTCGAATGGGTCGAGGCGCTGCCCGGCAAGCCGGTGTTCGTCGCGATGCCGGCCGGCTTCGATTTCACGTTCATGTTCTGGTACATGATGCACTTCGCCGGACGCTGCCCGTTCTCGTGGTCGGCGCTCGACATCAAGACGCTCGCGTTCGCGATGACGGGCCTGCCGTATCGCAAGGCGATCAAGCCGCGCTTTCCGAAGCACTGGTTCGACGATCATCCGCACACGCACGTCGCGCTCGACGATGCGATCGAGCAAGGCGCGCTGTTCTGCAACATGCTCGCCGACCTGCGCCGCCAGCAGGCCGCGCTCGCGGGTCTCGCGGTGGCCGACACCGATCGGTCGGAACAGGCGGGAGCGGGACAAAACCCAACGGATCCGCGGGCAAATTAGCGAATCTCGCTCAACGGCGCGCCGCCAGATTGCCTTTCCTTTCCCGGGCCTCTAACATTCAGCGTGTTGTAGCTGCCGCATGGAGGCGCAGGTGACGCTCGATTCCTTTTCGCAAAAAATCCTTCGCCTGTTGCAGCTCGACGCGCGCCGTTCCGTGCAGGAAATCTCCGACCAGGTCGGCCTGTCGAGTACGCCGTGCTGGCGCCGCATCAAGGACATGGAGCAGTCCGGCGTGATCCAGCGCTACACCGCGCTGCTCGATCGCGAGAAGCTCGGCCTGCACGTCTGTGCGCTCGCGCACGTGCACCTGACCCGCCACAACGAAGGCGGCGTCGAACAGTTCGAGCGCGAGATCGCGACCTGCCCGGAAGTCACCGAGTGCTACAGCACGACGGGCGAAGCCGATTACATCCTCAAGATCGTCGCCCCCGACATCAAGGCCTACGACGTCTTCCTGCACGAACGAATCTTCAAGATTCCGGCCGTGTCGCAGGTGCGCACGAGCGTCGTGCTGCGCGAAATCAAGTTCGACACGCAACTGCCGCTGTAACGCGCGGCCCGCGGCCGCGGGCACCGCTCACGCCTGCGCCGGCAGCCCGCGCGTAAAGCCGATCCGGCGCGCGCCGAACTGGCGCTTCAGCGCGTCGACATCGAGCCGGCCGGCCAGCGCCGCGTCGGTATCGCCCGCCCCGGCGTCGAGCGTCACGTCGATCTCGAGCCCCGTACTCAGGTAGTGCAGGTTGATCGCGGCCGGATGCAGCCCGCGCTGCGCGAGCGCGGCCTCGAGCCGCGCCGCGATCTCGGCGCGCGGCGGCAGCGCGAGCGCCGGACGGCGCGCCGCGTCGTTCTCGGGGTCGACGTGGATCAGCGCGTCGAGCACGCGCGGGTCGCGCAGCACGCGTGCTCGTGCGGTTTCCGCGATGTAATGCCCTTCGGAGACGGAGATCATCGGATCGACGAGGATGTGCGCGTCGACGAGCGCCGCATCGCCCATCTTGCGCGTGCGCAGGTCGTGCACGTCGCGCACGCCCGGCGTCGCGGCGAGCAGCGCGCGGATCTCGGCCGTGTCGGTGGTGTCGAGTGCGCGATCCGACAGGTCCTGCAGCGCGTCATAGCCGAACGTCCAGCCCATGCGCGCGACCATGAAGCCGACGATCGCGGCGGCGATCGGGTCGAGCAGCCGCACGCCGGCGAGACTGCCGACGATGCCGATCGCGACGACGAGCGACGATGCGGCGTCCGAGCGCGCATGCCATGCGTTCGCGACGAGCATCGCCGAACGCACGCGCCGCGCCTCGCGCAGCATGTAGCGGAACAGCGCCTCTTTCGACACGAGCACCGTGAGCGCGACGACCAGTGCGGAAAAATGGACGGCCGGGATGTTTTCGAGATTCACGAGACGGTTGCCCGCGCGCCACAGCATGCCGATGCCGACCGCGATCAGGATCGCGCCGAGAAACAGCGACGCGACGGTCTCGTAGCGGCTGTGTCCGTAATTGTGATCGGCATCCGGCGATGCGCCGCTATGGCGATTCGCAACCAGTACGACAAAATCCGAGATCAAATCGGAAATCGAATGGATACCGTCGGCAATCAATGCCTGCGAATGCGCAACCACGCCGACGACGATCTGAAACGTCGCAAGCACCACATTCAGCACGATACTGACGAGGGTGCTCTTGCGCGCGACCGCGTGCTTATCTGCGCTTTGTGCGTCGTCGGAAAACGTGGACATGAAATACGAGATATCGGTTGGGATACGTAATTCTACCAAACGACCCTCGCGGGGCATTCCGATAACCCCAAATTTTCCATTTAAATCAATCGCTTATGCGAACGGGTCGCATTTTCATTCACGCACCGTTTCTGACATTTTCATGACAGAACGCATACATTCCGATCCCACGATACAAAAAAGCCGCGCTCCTGCACGGATACGCGGCTCTTTTCGAGACAACGATTTAAACAGTTGTTTAAATCGAGAACTGCTCGCGGTCCTTCCCGGCGATCCAGCGCGGCGGCTTGCCGCGGCCCGACCACGTCGCGCCCGTTTCCGGATCGCGGTACTTCGCTGCCACGCCTGCGCGCGGACGACCGACCTTGCCTGCCTTCGCGCGGCTGAGGCCGAGTTCGGCGAGCGAAAAGCCGTAGTCGGCAATTTTCTGCTTCACGTCATTCAGCACTTCGGCGTATTCGCGCGACTTCGCTTCTTCGATTTGCTTCTCCAGCTTCTCCCGCTGGGCCAGCAGGTCCTTGTAAGAAGACATAGTTTCCCTTTCGATATGACCAATGGCGCCGATCTGCTGCCGGCTCACCATTCATGAAATATTTGTGCCTCGGATTTTGAAGGCAGAGATTAGCACAAAAAAGATTTGATAGAAGCAGGATTCATGAAAATCCCGAGACTAATTGTAATTCACGCATGTCATTTTGACCGGCCACGGCCTTTTCTCAAATTTTTACGCGCTTGCATAGAGATTAGGACATTACCGATCCGGAAATAGGTCTATCAACATACGCAATTACCCGCATTCGGCAAAATCAAAGCTTTCATCCGGCGACATGTTTGCGAAAATCGTACGGCGCATGACGCTAAACAGACAAAGCTGTATCCGCGGTCTCACGTCACATCCCGCGCGCAGGCCATCAACCGCTCGCGCAGCGCGCCGGCATCGCCCGGCACCGGGTCGAACGGCGTGCGCACACGGCGGCCGTCGCAGCGCCAGTCGGCACCGTGGCGGTCGACGCCGAGCAGGTCGAGCCCGGCGCGGCGCGCAGCGCTCGAGTCGTATGCGTCCCACAGCGCCCGTTCGTCGTCGAACCCGAGCGGCGGCAGCGCATCGAGGCCGGCGCCGTCCACCCAGCCCATCCGGCCGAATCCGCCGATATAGCGCAGCCGCTCGATCTCGAGCGCCCAGAACGTGAAATCGCCCAGCGCGAGATATCGCGCGGCGTCGGGTTCGTAGCGCAGGTAGCGCGCGGCGACATGCGGCGCGTCGCCGAGCGGCACGAAGCGGCCGAGCAGCGTCGCGCGCTCGGCGTTCAGCACGTCGCCGTCCGGCGCATCGACGACGAGGAAGCCCGCGCGGGGATCGGCGGCGAGGTTGCGTGTGTGCTCGGCGAGGCCGCTCACGAGAATCACGGGCCGATGATTCGCATCGGGTGCGAACGGCACGACCGTCGGATAGGGAAAGCCTTGCGGGTCGCGCGCGTGGGTCGCGAGCGTGCCGAGCGCGCAGCGATGCAGCAGGTGCAGGGCAAGGACGGGATCGATGTTCACGGTGACTCCTGCGTTCGGAAGGCCTGATGGCAAGGGTGGCGAAGGCGCGCCGCACCGAAACGCGTCGGTCACGCCGCCTGCGCATCGATGTTACCCGCGGCGGCGGCTTGCCGGGCATCGGCCGGATGGCCGACGCGCCGCGTGAAAGCGAAGTGCGCGCCGATCACGACCGGCCGCACGGCCAGCGCGCCGGCAAGACCGTAAACGGTTCGATAGAATCGGACGAATCCGACGGGCGCGACGCGCCCACGCATCGTCCATTCAAGAGCGCTCCGTGTCCGAATCCTCCTCCCGATCCTCGTCCGACTTTTCCGCGCCGCCCGACGCGCATCGCGTGCTGGCGTTGCCGGTCCGCCAGCGCGCACGCACGGCCACGATGGCGCTGTTCTTCGTCGCCGGCATGATGTACGCGTCGTGGGGCGTGCACGTGCCGACCGTGCGCGACAAGTTCGCGTTGAGCCCGGGGCTGCTGTCGATCGCGCTGTTCGCGGTCGCGGGCGGCTCGATCGCCGCGATGCTGACGATCGCGCGCTGGATCGCGCGCGTCGGCTCGCGCACCGCGTGCCTCGCGGGCGGGCTCGTGATGTCCGCCTGCGCGGCGCTGATCCTCGTGGTCCCCGATTACTGGATGCTGCTCGTCGTGCTCGCGCTGTTCGGCTTCTCGATGGCGACGCTCGACGTCGCGATGAATGCCGAGGCGAGCGCGGTCGAGATCGCGCTCGGCAAGCCGATCATGTCGTCGCTGCACGGGATGTTCAGCATCGGCGGGATGTCGGGGGCGGCGGCCGGCGGCGCGCTGCTGTCGGCCGGCATGGCGCCGGCCGTGCATCTTGCGCTCGCGGCGGCCGTCAGCGCCGCGGTGCTGCTCGCCGCGAGCCCGGCCGTGCTGCCGCACGTGCCGCATCACGAACACGCGCACGGCGGCGGCAACCGCTGGCGCTCGCCCGCGCTGTGGATGCTCGGCGGCATCGCGCTGATCGCACTGATCGCCGAAGGCGCGATGTACGACTGGGCGACCGTCTACATGCGCGACGTCGTCGCGGCGAGCCCCGCGCTCGCGAGCGCCGCGTATGCGGCGTTCTCCGGCGGGATGGCGGTCGCGCGTTTCGCCGGCGACGCGGTGCGCGCGCGCTTCGGCGCGCCGCAGCTCGTGTTCGCGAGCGCGTCGCTCGCGTGCGCAGGGATGATCGGCGCACTGCTGCTGCCGAACCCGATCGCCGTGCTGACGGGCTTCACGCTGATGGGTCTCGGCCTTGCGAACATGATGCCCGTGCTGTTCGCCGCCGCCGCGCGCGTGAAAGGCATCCACGCGGCCGAAGGCCTCGCGCACGTGGCCGGGCTCGCGTATTTCGGACTGCTGTTCGGTCCGGTCGTGATCGGCGCGGTCGCGCAGACCGTGAACCTGACCATCGGGCTGGCGGTCGTCGCGCTGTGCGCGGCGCTCGTCGCGGCCGTCGCACCGAAGGTCCTCGCACACCTGAAGATCTGACCGCGCGGCGGGCGCGCCAAAAAGAAAGCGCGCCTGCGTTGCCGCAGGCGCGCTTTCACCCCTTCTGTCGACCGCTGTTCAGCTTACATCTTCACTTCGTCGAGCAGCGTCTTCTTGCCGCTCTTGTAGTTGTACAGCGAGATCACGCCATGCTGCAGGTCGCCCTTCGAGTCGAAGGTCGTCGTGCCGATCACGCCCGAGTAGTTCGTCGCCGGCATCGCAGCGAGAATCTTCGCCGGATCCGTCGAGTTCGAGCGCTTCATCGCATCGACGATGATGTACACGGCGTCGTACGTGAACGGTGCGTAGATCTGGATCGGCTGGCCGAAGCGCTTCTCGTACTTCGCCTTGAACGCCGCGCCGCCCGCCATCTTCTCGAGCGAAGCACCGGCTTCCGAGCACACGACGTTGTCGGTCGCGTCGCCGGCCAGGTCGGCCAGCTTCTCCGTGCACACGCCGTCGCCCGCGAGGATCTTAGCGCGCAGGCCGAGCTGCTTCGCCTGTTTCGCGAACGGGCCGCCGGTGGCGTCCATGCCGCCGTACATGATCGCGTCCGGATTCTCGCCCTTGATCTTGGTCAGAATCGCGCGGAAGTCGACCGCCTTGTCGTTGGTCGCGTCGTGCGACATCACCTTCAGGCCGAGCGCCTTCGCCTTCTTCTCGAACTCGTTCGCGAGACCCTGGCCGTATGCGGTCGAATCGTCGACCACCGCCACGCTCTTGATGCCCTTCGAGTGCGCGTAGTTCGCGAGTGCCGGGCCTTGCTGCGCATCGGTCGCCACCACGCGATACGTGGTCTTGAAGCCTTGCTGCGTGTAAGCCGGGTTGGTCGCCGACGGCGAGATCTGCACGATGCCCGAATCGCTGTAGATCTTCGAGGCCGGGATCGACGTGCCCGAGTTCAGGTGGCCGACCACCGCGACGACCTTGTCGTCGACGAGCTTCTGCGCAACCTGCGTGGCCTGGCGCGGGTCGGCCGCGTCATCCTGCGCGTCGAGTTGCAGCGTGATTTTCTGGCCGCCGATCGTGAGACCCTTGGCGTTGATCTCCTCGACTGCGAGACGTGCACCGTTTTCGTTGTCCTTGCCCAGGTGTGCAATACCGCCCGTCAAGGGCGCGACGTGGCCGATCTTGACGACTTGATCGGCGGCCGCGTTGCTTGCCGCTGCAACGCACAGCATCGCCGCTGCGGTAATAGGCAACAGCTTTTGCATCTTGATATTCATGTAAGTCTCCAGTTTCGGTCCCAATAAACGCCATCGCCCGGTGCCCCGCTGCCATCCCTGTGTTTGCATCACTGGACGATTCGCCGGTTGCATCGTTCATGCACTTGGCCTCAAGCACGTGGGAAGCAACCGCTTTTAGCAGCCACCCGCCCGTACTTGCGCGCAAGTGTAGGTGATCAAATTAATTTGTGGGACTTTTTTGGGGTAGTGGTAACACTACCGATACGGGCACGTTGGAATGACTGCTCGAATATCGCTGCAAGCCCCGCCGGATAAGGGTTTCCGCTAATTCCAGGCAGCCTGGAGAAAGGTTGATTTAAAGCAGTCCCGTTTCATTTCGATTCGGTATTTTGTGCGCGGGATCATTGAATGAAACGCGCGTGACAACGCGCGCGTTTCGTGCGCCGACGCGAGCCGTTCCGGCGGCCGTCGAATCGTTTACGCAGGCACCGCGCGCCATTCGGCGTCGAGCACGTCGACGAGCTGCGGCACCAGCGCGAGCGTGCCGATCAGCGCATCGTCGGCCGGGCCGATGAAGGTACCGCGATGGCCGTCGGCTTCGGCGCCCTGCGCGGACAGCGCGTCGGCGCCGGCCGCCCGCCACGCGAGCCCTTCGGCGACGTGCGTCGCGGTGCCGATCACGTAAGTGCCGGCGGCCTTCAGGCGCGCGACGTCGGCCGCGTCGAGCACGCCGAACGTGAAACTCGCGACCGGCACGCGCAGCGCGACGAGCGCGTCGAGCTGCGCGCGGAAGTCGGGCGCGTAACGCGCGCTCGCGCTGCCCGGCGGCAGCCCGAGCGTCGCGTTCAACGGCTCGATTGCCGTGAGCGCGCGAGCGACGGTCGCCGCGTCGGGCGCGGCGTCGGGCAACACGAACAGGTTCACGGCGAACGGACGCGAAGTCGCCGCGCGAATCGCGGCGACTTCGGTAGCGAGACGGTCCGGCTCGAACGCGCCGCCGCCGAGACTGCCGAGCGCACCGGCGTTGGACGCGGCCGCGACCATCGCGGCCGTGGTCGCGCCGACCATCGGCGCCTGCACGAGCGGCAGGCACAGGCCGAAGCGTTCGGAAAACGGGGTGGAAAATGCACGGGCTGGCATGGCGAATCCTTTGGGGGCGATGCGCGAAAGCGCTTTGTAAAGGCCGACACGTCGACTCTATCGAAGCCGCCCGCCGCCGAAAAATGAATAATCGAGATCGAAACGATCGCTGCGCGAGAAGCGGGTTCGGCACGCGGGTTCGAGCCGCGCGCACCCGGCCGGCGCGCCGCTTAAGCGCGCTGCAGCGTCCGAGGATTGGTGGCACACTGGGCCGCCCCTATTTCCATCCGCGGCGCGCACGTCGCGCGCCCGTTCGCCAGGAGTTCAAACGTGACAGCCCAATGGATCGACATCCCGACCGGTAACGACAGCTTCGGCGGCTATCTCGCGCTGCCCAAGCGCGGCAAGGGCCCCGCCGTCGTCATCATCCAGGAAATCTTCGGCGTGAATTCGCACATTCGCGCGGTCGCCGACCAGTACGCGGCCGACGGCTTCGTCGCGCTCGCGCCGGACGTGTTCTGGCGCACGCAGCCGCGCGTCGAACTGACCTACGAAGGCGCCGATCGCGACAAGGGCATCGAGCTGATGAAGAAGACCGACGTCGGCCTCGCGGTCGCGGACATCGGCGCGGCCGCCGACGCGTTGCGCGCGCGCCCCGAAGTCGCCGGCAAGGTCGCCGCGATCGGCTACTGCTTCGGCGGCCAGCTCGCGTACCGCGCGGCCGCGGCCGGCAAGGTCGATGCGGCGGTCGCCTACTACGGCGGCGGCATCCAGAATGCGCTCGACCTCGCGGGCAATATCACGCAGCCGATCCTGTTCCACTACGCGGAGAACGACCACGCGATCCCGCTCGCCGCCGTCGAGCAGGTGAAGGCCGCGTTCGCGGGCCGCCACAACGCGTCGTTCCATCTGTACCCGGGCGCCGAGCACGGCTTCAACTGCACCGACCGCGCGTCGTACCACCAGCGCGCCGCGGCGCTCGCGCACGGCCGCACGCTGACGTTCCTCGCCGAGCACCTGTAAAGGCCGCCGGCAGCGGGTCCGGCGCGCCGGGCCCGCGTTATCCTCCTTTCATCGCCACGAGTCACAACGGGGGTGACTGCGATGCACTCGGACTATCTCGCGCATGACGCGATCGGCCTCGCCACGCTCGTGCGCGAACGCAAGGCGAGCCCGCGCGAACTGCTCGACGCCGCGATCGGCCAGGCCGAAGCGGTGAACGGCGCGATCAACGCGATCGTGCTGCAGGACTACGACGCCGCGCGCAAGCGGGCCGAGCAGGCCGGCGACACCGGCGCCGACGCGCCGTTCGCGGGCGTCCCGTATCTCGTCAAGGATCTGGGCGCGGCGGTCGCCGGGCTGCCGCTGTCGATGGGCAGCCGGCACTACCGCTACTTCGCCCCTGCCGACGATTCGCCGCTGATCGCGCGCAGCCGCTCGGCAGGGCTCAACGTGTTCGGCAAGACCAACACGTCGGAAATCGGCCAGATGCCGTACACCGAACCGGAGCTGTTCGGCGCGTGCCGCAATCCGTGGGACGTCGATCACACGCCCGGCGGCTCGAGCGGTGGCGCGGCCGCGGCCGTCGCGGCCGGCATCGTGCCGCTCGCGCATGCGTCCGACGGCGGCGGCTCGATCCGGATCCCCGCGTCGTGCTGCGGGCTGTTCGGCCTGAAGCCGAGCCGCAATCCGGTGCTGGTCGACCTGCCGTCGAACGGCGAGCTGGTCGTCCAGCATGCGGTGTCGCGCAGCGTGCGCGACAGTGCGCTGCTGCTCGACGTGACGACCGGCCAGACGCTGCCGCCCGGCGCGCCCGGCACCTTTCTCGGCGAGCTCGACGCGCCGCCCGGCCCGCTGCGGATCGGCCTCGTCGTCGACCCGATGCTCGCGCCGGCGCTCGCCGGCGACACGCGCGCGGCGCTCGACGACGCGGCCGCGCTGGTCGAATCGCTCGGCCATCACGTCGAACCGGCGACGCTGCACATCGACTACGCGCGCGCGGCCGAAACCTTTCTCACGCTGTGGGCGACGATCGCCGAGGATCTGGTGCTGGGTGCGCGCGCGCTGACCGGGCGCACGCCGAAGCGCGCGGAGTTCGAGCCGGCGACGTGGGTGATGGCGGTCGTCGGCAAGCGCGTCGCCCGCGCGCGCCTGCCGGACGTGCTCGAATGGCAGCGCCAGCTCACCGTGCAGGTCGCGGGCCTCGTGTCGCGCTACGACGCGATCCTGTGCGCGACGCTCGCGGGGCCGCCGGTCAAGATCGGCGAGCTGCAGCCGACGCCGCTCGAAGCCGCGCAGATGAAGCTGCTCGGCGCGCTGCCGGTGAAGCCGCTGCTGCGCGAGATGCTCGCGAAGGCGTCGGAGAAGGCCTTCGCGTGGGCCGGCTGCACCGAGCTGTTCAACCTGACGGGCCAGCCGGCGATGTCGGTGCCGCTCTGGTGGAACGCGCGCGGGCTGCCGATCGGCGTGCAGTTCGTCGCGCGCCACACCGACGATGCGTTGCTGCTGAAACTCGCGCGCCAGCTCGAACAGGCGCGGCCGTGGTTCGACCGGCGCCCGCCGCTGATGCAGGCGCAGCGCTGACGCCGGCGCGGCGGGCCGACCGGCCGACCGGCAGCGAAAAAAAGCCCCGCCGGTTTTGCCGGCGGGGCTTTTGACGCATGCAACCGCGTGATGACGCTTACATGGAGAGCCGTTCGCAGATCGTCCGCGTCGCGGCCGCCGCGTTCAGCGTATAGAAGTGCAGGCCCGGCACGCCTGCGTCGATCAGGCGCTGGCACAGGCTCGTGACGACGTCGGCGCCGAACGCACGGATCGCGTCGCGATCGTCGCCGAAGCTCTCGAGCCGGCGCGCGATCCAGCGCGGCACTTCCGCGCCGCACATTTCCGAGAAGCGCATCAGCTGCGAGAAGTTCGTGATCGGCATGATGCCCGGCACGATCGGCACGTCCACCCCCAGCTTGCGCGCATCCTCGACGAAGCGGAAATACGCGTCGGCGTTGAAGAAGTATTGCGTGATCGCGGAATTCGCGCCGGCTTTCACCTTGCGCGCGAAGTTCTCGAGATCGGCCTTCGGCGAGCGCGATTGCGGGTGGTATTCCGGATAGCCGGCGACTTCGATGTGGAACCAGTCGCCATGCTCGGCGCGGATGAAGCTGACGAGCTCGGACGCATAGCGCAGCTCGCCGACCGCGCCCATCCCCGACGGCAGGTCGCCGCGCAGCGCGACGATATGCCGGATGCCGTGCGAGCGGTACTGGTCGAGGATCGCGCGCAGGTTGTCGCGCGACGAGCCGATGCACGACAGGTGCGGCGCGGCCTCGAGGCCGTCCTTCTGCATGTCGAGCACGGTATCGAGCGTGCCCTGCTGCGTCGAGCCGCCGGCGCCGAACGTCACGGAGACGAATTTCGGCTTCAGCGGCAGCAGCTGCGCACGCGTCGCGCGCAGCTTCTCGACGCCCTCCGCCGTCTTCGGCGGGAAGAATTCAAACGAGAGTTCGATCGGTTTCATGATTCGCAAGAGTGGGCCCGGCCGTCAGCCGATGTCGCGCTGCCCGAAGATCAGCGCGGACAGCAGCCACGACACGATGCTGTACAGGATCGAACCGAAGAACGCCGACCAGAAACCCGACACCTCGAAACCCTTCAGCAGCGACGACGCGAACCAGAAGCACAGCGCGTTCACGACGAGGATGAACACCCCGAGCGTGACGATCGTGACCGGCAGCGTCAGCAGGATCAGTACCGGCCGGATCACCGTGTTGATCAGGCCGAGCACGACCGCGACAATCAGCGCGGTGCCGAAGCTCTTGATGTGGATCGACGGCACGAGGTACGTGATGATCAGCAGCGCGAGGGCGTTGATGACCCAGGTGAGGATGACGCTCATGGAGGGCTCCGGTTCGGTTGTCGATCTGGTCGATCTGGTCGGTCAATGCTCGGTGACCGCCGCCGGCCGCCGCGCGTGCCCGCGCAGCGGCGGACATGACGCGACGGCCGGCGATCCGGCACCGTGCCGCCGTACCGCGCCCGCCCGATGCGGGACGCACGCGGCACGGCGGCGGCGGCGCATCAGTAGCGGTAGTGGTTCGGCTTGAACGGGCCGTCCTTCTGCACGCCGATGTACGCAGCCTGCTCGTCCGACAGCACCGACAGGTTCGCGCCGATGCGCGCGAGGTGCAGGCGCGCGACCTTTTCATCGAGGTGCTTCGGCAGCACGTACACCTTGTTCTCGTACTCGTTGCCGCGCACGAACAGCTCGATCTGCGCGAGCGTCTGGTTCGCGAACGAGTTCGACATCACGAACGACGGGTGACCGGTCGCGCAGCCGAGGTTCACGAGGCGGCCTTCGGCCAGCAGGATCACGCGCTTGCCGTCCGGGAAGATGATGTGGTCGACCTGCGGCTTGATGTTTTCCCACTGGTACTGGCGGGTCGACGCGACATCGATTTCCGAGTCGAAGTGGCCGATGTTGCAGACGATCGCGTTGTGGCGCATCGCCTTCATGTGATCGTGGTTGATCACGTGGTAGTTGCCGGTCGCCGTCACGAAGATGTCGGCCTTGTCGGCCGCGTATTCCATCGTCACGACGCGGTAGCCTTCCATCGCCGCCTGCAGCGCGCAGATCGGGTCGATTTCGGTGACCCACACGGTCGCGCCCAGGCCGCGCAGCGACTGCGCGCAGCCCTTGCCCACGTCGCCGTAACCCGCGACGACCGCGACCTTGCCCGCGATCATCACGTCGGTCGCGCGCTTGATGCCGTCGACGAGCGATTCGCGGCAGCCGTACAGGTTGTCGAACTTCGACTTCGTGACCGAGTCGTTCACGTTGAACGCCGGGAACGGCAGGCGGCCGTCCTTTTCCATCTGGTACAGGCGGTGCACGCCGGTCGTGGTTTCTTCGGTCACGCCCTTGATGTGCGCGAGGCGCGTCGAGTACCAGGTCGGGTCCGCGTCGAGGTGCTTCGCGATCGACTTGTACAGCGCGACTTCTTCCTCGTTGGTCGGCTTCGCGATCACCGAACGGTCCTTCTCGGCCTTCGAGCCGAGGATCAGCAGCAGCGTTGCGTCGCCGCCGTCGTCCAGGATCATGTTCGCGAATTCGCCGTTCGGCCATTCGAAGATGCGGTGCGAGAACTCCCAGTATTCGTCGAGCGACTCGCCCTTGAACGCGAACACCGGCGTGCCGGCTTCGACGATCGCCGCTGCAGCGTGGTCCTGCGTCGAGAAGATGTTGCACGACGCCCAGCGCACGTCCGCGCCGAGCGCCTTCAGCGTCTCGATCAGCACGCCGGTCTGGATCGTCATGTGCAGCGAACCGGCGATGCGCGCGCCCTTCAGCGGCTGCTGCGCCTTGTATTCGTCGCGGATCTGCACGAGGCCCGGCATTTCGGTCTCGGCGATGTTCAGTTCCTTGCGGCCCCAGCCGGCAAGCGCCATGTCGGCGACGATGTAATCGGTGGAAGCCTTGGAATCGATAATGGCGTTCATCACGCCCTCCTTTCTAAAAAAGTTCTAGAAATTGGTGACGTGAGCGCCGTTCAGGAAGCGGGGCCGGTGCAAATATCGCCGCACGGCTGCTTGGTGAAGCTTTCCGAGCCTGGCGGACGCAGGATGGTCCGTCGCAACGCTCCTCGGAAAACGGGAGGGATTGTAGCAAATCGGCGCGGGAAATGCGCGCCGCGCGCGGCATCGGCGCGCGGCGCGCAATGAAAGGGGTCAGTTCTCCGCGCCGACCCAAGCCTGTTCGCGCAACCGCGCGCGCAGGCGCGCGACGGCCTGGCTGTGCAGCTGGCACACGCGCGACTCGCTGACTTCGAGCACCGCGCCGATCTCGCGCAGGTTCAGCCCGCGCTCGTAGTACAGCGACATCAGCAGCTTCTCGCGCTCGGGCAGCCGGTCGATCGCGTCGACGAGCGCCTCGCGCAGGTGGTCGTCGAGCAGCGCCGACAGCGGATCGGCGTGATCGACGCGATAGCGGTCGAGGAACGGCTCGTCGTCGGCCGCGCGGTCGAAATCCTCGTAATAGATGAGCTGGCTGCCGTGCAGGTCCTGCAGCATCCCCTGGTATTCGTCGAGCGGCATCTTCAGGTGCTGCGCGATCTCGGTCTCGCTCGCCGAACGGCCGAGCTGCTGCTCGACCTGGTGCACCGCGTGCTCGACCTCGCGCGACGTCTTGCGCAGGCTGCGCGGCAGCCAGTCGTTGCTGCGCAGCTCGTCGAGCATCGCGCCGCGGATGCGCTGGGTCGCATAGGTCTCGAACTGCGCGCCCTGGTCTTCCTTGTAGCGGCCGGCCGCGTCCATCAGGCCGATCATGCCGGCCTGGATCAGGTCGTCGAGGTCGACGCTCGCCGGCATCTTCGCGACGAGCTGCAGCCCCAGGCGCCGCACGAGCGGCGCGTATTGCGCGAGCACGTCGGCCTGGGTCATCTTTCCCTGAGCGTTGTACATCATGGCTCTCTCCTTGCGGTGGCGCTCACGCGGCGTGCGCCGCACCCGCCTCGTAAGACGGCTTGCCGCCCGCATGCACGGCGCGCCCCGCGCCCGCGCTCGCGCTCGGGCGCATCGGCCAGTACAGCAGGTCGGCGGCAATCTGCCGGTAATCGCGCGCGGCGGCCGACGACGGAAACGCGTCGACCGCGGTATGCATCAGGTCGCGCGCATGCTCGACGAGCGGATCGGCGTTCACGCAGCCGGCGTCGGCGATCGACACCGTCAGGTAGCGGCTCGCGACGCCCGCGAGGTTGTCGAATGCGGTCCTGGCGTCGGCGTGGCTGCCGACGTGATTGGTCAGCACGCGGAACTGCGCGACCGCGTGCGCGAAATGCAGGCGCTTCATGCACGCGTACGCCTCGGTGATCGCCTGCGCGGCGACCCGCGTGACGATCAGCACGTCGTGCGCCTCGCGCGCGAGCGCGGAGAACCCGCCGTCGGCACCGAGTTGCGCGTCGACCAGCACGATGTCGGCCTGGCCGTCGATGAAGTCGCTCAGTTCCGTATCGTCGTAGCCGTCGCGTGCGAGCCGCGCGGCCGCGCACAGGCCGAAGCCGGCGGCGACGCGCGTGCGTTCGCCGTCGCGCAGCCAGGCGCCCGCGAGCGTCGCCGTGGCCGAGTGCACGTCGGCGCGCTCGTCGACGACGAGCACGTCCTTGCCGAGCGCGGTCAGCGCCGCCGCGAGGTTCACGACGGTGGACGTGCAGCCGACGCCCGCCGGCCCGCCGGTCACCGCGACGATGCGCGACGCGCGCCCGGCCAGCAGGCGCCGCAGCCCTTCGGCCTGGTCGATGATCCGTTTATCCAAATCGCACCTCGTGCAGCTCGGCGGTGGAACGTGCCGTCAGCGCGGACAGCAGCGTCGGCATGTCTTCGTCTTGCGGCACGAAGGGCGAGCCGTCGCGCGGTACACAGAACGCGCTCTTCAGCAGGAATTTGGTCGACGCGACGTACAGGTTCTCCGGCACCTTCTGGCCGGTCGACACGTAGTGGACCGGCAGCTTGTAGCGGATCACCGTGTCGAGCACGCCGCCGAGGTGGGTCGCCTCGTCGAGCTTGGTCAGGATGCAGCCGGCGAGATCGGGGTGTGCCGCGTGCGGATGGTCGGCCGCGCTGCGGTAGGCCTGGACGACCTCGTTGAGCGTGTCGCCGTGGCTCGTCGCGTTGAGCAGCAGCAGGCGCTGCACCGGCGCGTTCGCACCGTGCAGCATCGCGATCTGGTCGGACAGCGCGCGGTCGCGCTGGCTCATGCCGATCGTGTCGATCAGCACGATGTGCTTGTTGCGCAGCTCGGACAGCGCAAGCTCGAGATCGCCCGCATCCTTCACCGCATGCACGGGGACGCCGAGGATCTTGCCGTAGATGCGCAGCTGCTCGTGGCCGCCGATCCGGTAGCTGTCGGTGGTCAGCAGCGCGACCTTGCTCGCGCCGAAGCGCATCACGCAGCGCGCGGCGAGCTTCGCGGTGGTGGTCGTCTTGCCGACGCCGGTCGGCCCCATCAGCGCGAACACGCCGCCGCGCTCCATCAGCGCGTCTTCGCTCTCGAGCACCGGCAGGTTCGCCGCGAGCACCGACTGCGCCCAGTCGGCGGCCTGCTCGAAAGTCTGCGCGCCGTCGCCGGACGGCAGGTTGTCGACCAGCATGCGCACCAGCTGCGCGGAGAAGCCGGCCGAGAACAGGTGCCGGGTCAGCGCGCCGTGCACCGGGCTGCGGCGCTGGCGGTCGTGCCACATCAGGCTGTCGAACTGCGCTTCCATCATCCCGCGCATCGCGCCGAGCTCGTGCATCACCGTGTCGTTGACGATGCTCTCGACGCGCGCCTTCACCGCGTCGGCCACCGCGGCGGCGGCCTCGGCGGACAGGCGCGTGCGTTCGGCCGGCTTCGCGGCGCCCGTTTCGCCCTGGCGGGCCGTCGCAGCGGCGGCCGGCGGCATCCGGCGCTCGGCTTCGCGCACGATGTCGCGCGCCCAGGCGGCCGGCGTCGCGGGTGCGGCGTCCTGCTGCGTGCGGGCCGGCGCTTGCGGCGCGGCCGGCGCGGCCTGCGCGCGGGCGATCAGCGCTTCGCGCTGCTGGGTCAGGCGTTTCGCGTGCTCGACGAGCCACGGCGCGGGTTCGGACGCTGCCGCCGGCGTGCCGGCAGCGGTGATCGGCGCAACGGGCGCAACCGGCGCAGCCGATGCCGCGGCCGTTGCGTGCGCGTCGGCATCCGCGTCGAACGCGGTCGATTCCGCGGCCGGCTCCGTCGCTTCGGCGCGCGCGCCGAATACCGAGGAAAACACGTCCGGAAGCCCGCCCTCGCCTGCCGCATACGGATTGACGGCCGGGCGCGCGAGCCCGGCACCCGGGCGCGACACGATGCCCGGCACGGCTGCGGCCGGCACGGATTCCGGCGTGCGCGGGAGGCTGCGCGCCCGGGCCGCGGCCGGCGGCGTGACCGCGGCGAGATCCGAATCGGCGAGCGCGACGATTTCGACACTGCCGTCATCGAGCGTGCGGTTCGACAGCACGACGGCGTCGGCACCCAGTGCCTCGCGCACGAGGCGAAGCGCGTCGCGGCTGGTCGCGCCGGTGAATTTGCGAATGTTCAAGCGGAACCCCCGATGACGTTAACGACTTTGATCGTGCGCGTGTCCGGCACTTCGGCATACGACAGCACTTTCAGTTGCGGCAGGCTGCGGCGCAGGAAACGCGCGAGCATCGCGCGCAGCGCGTGCTGCACCAGCAGCACGGGCGGCAGCCCGAGATTCTGTTGACGCAGCATCGCTTGCTGCGTGCCGGTCAGAAGGTTGTGCGCGAGGCCGGGTTCGAGGCCCGGGTTCGCGCCGGTGGCAAGCGCCTGCGACAGCACGCGCTCGAGATTCGCATCGAGGCCCATCACCTGCATCTCGCCCGCGCCCGGATACCACTGCTGCGTGATCGCCCGGCCGAGCGACAGCCGCACCGCGGCGGTGATCTCGTACGCGTCGCCGCGGCCCGCGTGTTCGGACACGGCCTCGAGGATCGTGCGCATGTCGCGGATCGGCACGCCTTCCTCGAGCAGGTTCTGCAGCACTTTCTGCAGCGTCGTCAGCGAGATCGTCTTCGGCACGAGGTCCTCGACGAGCGACGGCGCATCCTTGCCGGTGCGCTCGACGAGCGACTGCACTTCCTGGCGGCCGAGCAGCTCGGCCGCGTGCTGCACGACCAGATGGTTCAGGTGGGTCGCGACGACCGTGCTCGCATCGACGACCGTGTAGCCGTACACCTGCGCCTGCTCGCGCATCGCGACATCGATCCACACGGCCGGCAACCCGAACGCCGGGTCCTGCGTCGTGGCGCCCGGCAGCGCGGCCGTCACCTGGCCCGGGTTGATCGCGAGCCACTGGCCCGGGAACACTTCGCCCGTGCCGATCTCGACGCCCTTCAGCGCGATCCGGTATGCGTTCGGCCGCAGCTCGAGGTTGTCGCGGATGTGGATCACCGGCGGCAGGAAGCCGATTTCCTGCGCGAATTTCTTGCGGATGCTCTTGATGCGCTTGAGCAGCTCGCCGTCGCTGTTCTTGTCGACGAGCGGGATCAGCCGGTAGCCGACTTCGAGGCCGAGCGGATCGATCAGCTGCACGTCGTCCCAGGTCGCCTCGTGGCTGTCGCCCGGCAGCGCGGCAGGCGGTGCGATCTCGGTCACGTCGCCGGCCGCCACACGGGCCGCCGCGCGACGCGTCTGCGTGCGGGCCAGCCAGATCGCGCCGCCGCCGAGCGCGAGGAACGCGAAGTGCGGCATGCCCGGGATCAGCCCCATCAATACGATGATCGCGCCGGTGATGGTCAGCACGCGCGGGTTGGTGAACAGCTGGCCGGTGATCTGCGTGCCGATGTCCTCGTCGGTCGCGACGCGCGACACGATCACGCCGGCCGCGGTCGAGATCACGAGCGACGGGATCTGCGCGACGAGGCCGTCGCCGATCGTCAGCAGCGTGTAGTTGGTGCCGGCCGCGGCGAAGCTCATGTCGTGCTGCACCATCCCGACGATCAGCCCGCCGATCACGTTGATCGCCATGATGATCAGGCCCGCGATCGCGTCGCCGCGCACGAACTTCGACGCGCCGTCCATCGACCCGTAGAACTCGGCTTCCTGCGACACGGCGAGGCGGCGCTTGCGGGCCTGCTCTTCGTTGATGAGGCCCGCGTTCAGGTCGGCGTCGATCGCCATCTGCTTGCCGGGCATCGCGTCGAGCGTGAAGCGCGCGGACACTTCGGCGATCCGCCCCGCGCCCTTCGTGATCACCATGAAGTTGATGATCATCAGGATCACGAACACGACGATGCCGACCGCGAAGTTGCCGCCGACGAGGAAGTGACCGAACGCCTCGATCACCTGGCCGGCCGCGTCGGGGCCGGTGTGGCCTTCGAGCAGCACGACGCGCGTCGACGCGACGTTCAGCGACAGCCGCAACAGCGTCGAGAACAGCAGCACGCTCGGGAACGCCGCGAAGTCGAGCGGCTTCATCGTGTACATGCTGACGAGCAGCACCATCACCGACAGCGCGATGTTGAACGTGAACAGCAGATCCAGCAGCAGCGGCGGCAGCGGCAGGATCATCATCCCCAGGATCATGCAGATGAGGATCGGGCCCGCGAGCGCGCGCAGGTTGGTGCCCGCGAACGGGTTCGCGCGCTTGGCGAACAGGCCGGTGGTCGGGGTGCTCATGCTGCGTTCCCTTGCTTGCCGAGCGTGTCTTCGGCTTCTTCACGCTCGTCGTCGGCCGATACCGACGACCCCTTGTCGAGGTCGGCCGGCACGTCGAGATCGACCGGTGCGGCCGGGAACGCGCCGCCTTCCGCGCGGAAGCGCTTGAGCTGGTAGACCCACGCGAGCACTTCGGCGACGGCCGAGTACAGCGAGCCGGGAATCTCGCGTTCGAGTTCGACGTTGTGATACAGCGCACGCGCGAGCGGCGGCGCCTCGAGCAGCGGCACGTTGTGCTCGGCCGCGAGTTCGCGGATGCGCGCGGCGACGAGGTTCACGCCCTTCGCGACGACCTTCGGCGCACGCATCTCGCCGTCCGTGTACTGCAGCGCGACGGCGAAGTGCGTCGGGTTCGTGACGACCACGTCGGCCTTCGGCACGGCGGCCATCATCCGGCGCCGCGCGATCGCGCGCTGCTGCTGGCGGATGCGGCCCTTCACGTGCGGATCGCCTTCGTTCTCGCGATGCTCGCGCTTCACTTCTTCCTTCGTCATGCGCAACTTCTTGTTGTACTGCCAGAGTTGGTAAGGCACGTCGAGCGCGGCGACCACCAGCATCCCGGCGACCGTCGTGCCGCAGCACACGGCGACCAGATGCAGCGCATCGGCGAGCGCCGAGCCGAGCGGCTGGGTCGCGAGGCCGAGCAGCTCGTCCTTGCTGCGCCAGATCGCAATCCCGCCGATCCCGCCGACGACGAGCGTCTTCGCGAGCGACATCCCGAGCTGGATCGGCCCCTGGATCGAGAACATCCGGCCCAGGCCCGAGATCGGGTTCAGGCGGTCGAACTTCAGCTCGAAGGTCTTCTGCGAGATCAGCCAGCCGCCGAGCGCCATCGGCGCGAGCAGCGCGGCGAGGCCGGTGAGCGCGAGGATCGGCAGCAGCGCGGCGAGACCCTCGAGGCTCGCGCTGCCGGCCGCCGACAGCATCCGGTGCGTGTCGAACGCGGTGGCGCGGTCGAACGCGAACGCACCGCGCAGCATCGTCTGGAGGTGGGCGCCCGACGGACCCGCGAGCAGCCACGCGCCGTAGAACCCGGCCGCGAGCAGCGCGAACGAAGCCAGCTCGCGCGAACGCGCGACCTGCCCCTCCTCGCGCGCCTTCTCGCGGCGCCTCGGAGTGGCGGCTTCGGTTCTGTCGAGATCGCTCTCGTCTGCCACGGGGCCTCCAGTCGGGTACGGCGAAATGCCGTTTTCCAGTGACACCGATTATTCATGCGCCCGTCAAACGCCGATCGGTCGAGCAAAGCCGGGAAAGGGGGGTATTTCGAGGAATCGGGCGAGCGGGGGCGGCGGACAGCCGGCGGGTGGGTGCGGCGCGCGGGGAGACAATGGAAACTGCGTTCGCGGGCGGGTGTGGTGGCGGGGTGGCGGGGTGGCGGGGTGGCGGGGTGGCGGGGGGGCGGGGTGGCGGGGGGGCGGGGGG
>NZ_JANKOG010000038.1:0-45150 GCF_024656005.1 Burkholderia sp. SCN-KJ | reverse complement strand
TTCGGGCGTCTCGCCGGCTTGCGCTTCGCCGAAGAAATACGGCTGGTCGATGTGCACGATGTTCTCGACCTTCGACGGCATCTGCTCGTGCATGTAGCCCATCCCGCCGAGCGTGCCGCCGGCGATCGTCGAGCCGTGATAGCCGTTCCTGCGCGAGATCACGTATTTCTTCTGCGGCTTGCCCTGCACGCGCCAGTACTGGTGCACGAGGCGCAGCACGGTATCGTTGCCTTCCGAGCCGCTGTTGCAATAGAAGAAGTGGTTGAAGCCCGCGGGCGTCACTTCGGCGAGCATCGCCGACAGTTCGATCACCGGCGGGTGCGTCGTCTTGAAGAACGTGTTGTAGAACGGCAGTTCCTGGAGCTGGCGATATGCGGCATCGGCGAGTTCCTTGCGGCCGTAGCCGACGTTCACGCACCAAAGGCCGGCCATCCCGTCGATGACCTTGTTGCCGTCCGAGTCCCACAGATAGACGCCGTCGGCCTTCACGATCACGCGGCTGCCCGCGCGATTGAGTGCGCCCATGTCCGAGAACGGGTGGATGTGGTGCGCGGCGTCGAGCGCGCGGTATTCGGCGGTCGAGCGTGCCTGCGTCGTGCGGGCCGCAGACGCGGCGGGCTGGATCCACGCGGGTTCGTTACGGTACGTCATGTTTCCTCCGTCGTTCCTTGATGCGGTCGTGCGCACGCTCACACGTGCAGCAGCAGATGGCGGCGTTCCCACGAACTGATCACGCGGAAGAACGCTTCATATTCGGTTTCCTTCAGCGCCAGGTACGCCTTCACGAACTTGTCGCCGAGAATGCCGGCGAGCGGTGTGCACGCGGCCATCAGCGAGATGCCTTCCTCGAGGTTGCGCGGCAGCTGGTACGGCAGGTCGTAGCCGTCGGACGCGATCGGTTCGGTCGGCGCGAGCTGCTGCGTGAGACCGAGATAGCCGGCGGCGAGCGTCGCCGCGAACGCGAGGTACGGGTTGCAGTCGACGCCCGGAATCCGGTTCTCGATGCGCCGCGCGACCGGCGTCGACTGCGGGATGCGAAAGCCGACCGTACGGTTGTCGTAGCCCCACTGCACGTTGATCGGCGCGGCCATGAAGCGCGACAGGCGGCGATACGAGTTGATGTACGGTGCGAAGATCGGCATCAGCGCAGGCGTATATTTCTGCAGGCCCGCAAGATAGCTTTGGAACATCGGCGACACGACGCCGCCGTCGTCGGCGAACAGGTTGCGGCCGGTGTGCACATCGGCGAGGCTCTGGTGGATATGCATCGCGGAGCCCGGCTCGTTTTCCATCGGCTTGGCCATGAACGTCGCATACATGTTGTGGCGCAGCGCCGCCTCGCGCACCGTGCGCTTGAACAGGAACACCTGGTCGGCGAGCGACAGTGCGTCGCCGTGCACGAAGTTGATCTCCATCTGCGCGGCGCCGACCTCGTGGATCAGCGTCTCGATGTCGAGGCCCTGCATCTCGCAGTATTCGTAGATGTCCTCGAACAGCGGATCGAACTCGTTGACCGCCTCGATCGAATACGACTGACGGCCGGTTTCCGCACGCCCCGTGCGCCCGACCGGCGGACGCAACGGCAGGTCGGGGTCGGCGTTCATGTCGACCAGATAGAACTCGAGCTCGGGCGCGACCACGGGCTTCCAGCCCTTCTCCTTGTACAGGTCGAGCACGCGGCGCAGCACGTAGCGCGGCGAGATCTCGACCGGCGAGCCGTCGAAATGCACGCAATCGTGGATCACCTGCGCAGTCGGATCGACGGCCCACGGAATCAGGCAGATCGTCGATGGATCGGGCACGCACACCATGTCGGGATCGGTCACGCCGGTCAGCGTGCCGTCCTCCGGATAGTCGCCGGTGACGGTCTGCACCATCACGGCCTGCGGCAGGCGCATCGATTCGCCGGACTCGAATTTGTTGCGCGGAATGATCTTGCCGCGCGCGATGCCGGCCATGTCGGGAATGATCGCCTCGACTTCGGTGATGCGGTGCTGGCGCAGGAATTCGCTCAGTTCGGGTTGCATGATCGGCCTCGTTCAGTCGATGTCGGATGCAGCCGGCGACGGCATGGTGCCGCCGGCCGCATGAATGCGGTGTGTCATGCGCGCGCGGCACGCCGCGCCGAATGCCGCGAAGATGTCGCGCGACAGCGGTTGCTCCGCGTGGCGCCATTCGGGATGCCACTGCACGCCGAGCGCGAACGCACGCGCGCCGCGCACGCTCACGGCCTCGATCAGCCCGTCGGGCGCGCTCGCCTCGACCGCGAGGCCCGCGCCGAGCCGCGCGATGCCCTGGTCGTGCAATGAATTGACCATCGCGTCGTGCGCGCCGTGCGCGACCCGTTGCAGCAGCCCGCCCGGCGCGAGCTGCACGCGGTGCGCGGGGCCGTACTGCCGCTCGAGCGGATCGCCGTCGCGCTCGCGATGATCGTGGAAGCCCGCGCTCGCATGCAGTCGCTGATGCAAGGTGCCGCCATACGCGACGTTCAGCTCCTGC
Source organism: Burkholderia sp. SCN-KJ (assembly GCF_024656005.1). Classification (NCBI taxonomy): domain Bacteria; kingdom Pseudomonadati; phylum Pseudomonadota; class Betaproteobacteria; order Burkholderiales; family Burkholderiaceae; genus Burkholderia; species Burkholderia sp. SCN-KJ. The sequence goes on along the minus strand of NZ_JANKOG010000038.1, from coordinate 42,651 downwards.
ATGCCGCGGCAGATCGCGAGCACCGGCACGCCCGCATCGATCGCCGCGCGGATCAGCGGCAGCGCGGTCGCATCGCGCGCGGGATCGTGCAGGGTATCGGGCGCGCTCGCCGGGCCGCCGTAGTGATGCGGCTCGACGTTCGAATAGCTGCCGGTCAGCAGCAGCCCGTCGATCGCCGCGACGATCGCGTCGACCGGCTGCCGCGCCCCCAGCGCGGGCAGCACGAACGCCAGCGCGCCGGCACCGTCGACCAGCGCGACGAGATACTTCTCCCCGGCCGTGTGGTTCGGATGGGCGCCGCGCATGACGCGATCGGCGGTGACGGCTACGAGCGGGCACGGTCGCATGATCGCCTCCGCGATAAATGCGCGATGCGTGCGGATGCGCAGGACGATGGCCGCCCGCGATGGCGCTGCACGCGTCCACGCGCGATCGTGCCGCTCGGACGGTGCGGCAACGGGCGGTGCGATCCGATGCAAAAGCGGAAAAGGACGCTAGGGCAACAATGAAGCGCTGCCGTCGCACTGCACCGCGCTGAACACGTGCGCGGTCACGACATTGAAGCGGCGCAGGCCGCGATGGGGCACAGCGAAGAAGCGGGGCTCGCGTATGGGGGCGGCGCGCGTGCCGCGATCAGCATGCCGGATCGGCCCGGCCTGAGGCGGCGCGCCCGCCGACGGACTTCGGGTCCGGTGTATCGAAGGGCTGGCGGCTTTCACGATCGTACTCGACTGACTGATGAAGGCAGGACACGTGTCGCGATGAAGCGGGGGCGGCAATGCCGCGCGACGACACGTCGGCAAGGTATCTCGCAACGGATTCCGGCGCGGTGCGGCGCTGATCGACGCCGTCGCGGCCGGGGCGCGCGTGACGACTTCCTGACATTCAGCTTATATCAACCAAAAATTGCGTCAAATTTTCAGGTACCGATCCCGACATCAATCAGACGAAAAAAAACGGCATCGACCACTCGGGTCGATGCCGTTTTGTGCGATGCATCAATGCGCGCACGGCCCGCCGGCAGGCCGTGGCGCGACATCGCGCCGTGCCGCCGCACGCAGCGCGCGCGCCGACGGATCAGCGATGCGCGAGCGCGGTTTCGACGAGCGTCTGCAGCAGCGGCACGATCCGCGCGGCGCGCGCTTCGTCGTACGCATACGGACGCGTCTCTTCCATGTAGGTGATCTGCGACAGCTCCAGCTGCACGGCTTCGACGCCGGTCGCGGGCACGCCGTAGTGACGCGTGATGTAGCCGCCCTTGAAACGCCCGTTCGCGACGGCCGTATAACCGCCGTGCGCGCTCACGCATGCGGCCAGCGCCTCGGCAAGGCCCGGTGCGGCGCTCGCGCCGCTCGACGTGCCGAAGTTGAAGTCCGGCAGGCGGCCCTCGAAGAAGCGCGGCACGTGCGAGCGGATCGAATGCGCTTCCCACACGAGCACGCGGCCGTGCTCGCGCTTCAGGCGCGCGATCTCGCCTTGCAGCGCGTCGTGATACGGGCGCCAGTAGCGGTCGCGACGGCGCATGATCTCGTCGTTGCCGGGCAGCGCGCCCGCCGGATACAGCGGCGCCTTGTCGAACGTGTCGACCGGCACGAGCCCGGTCGTGTCCTGCCCCGGATACAGGTTCTCGTTGTCGGGCGGACGGTTCAGGTCGACGACGTAGCGCGCGTGCGACGGCACGAGGATCGACGCGCCGAGCGTCGCCGCGAAGCCGTACAGGCGCTCGAGGTGCCAGTCGCAATCGTCGACGAAGCGCGCGTCGGGCGTCATCGTCGCGGCGATGTCGTCGGGGATGTGGGTGCCTGCGTGCGGAATCGAGATCAGCAGCGGCAGCGTGCCCTGCTTCAGCGTGAATACAGCCGGTTGTTCAGTCATGTCGCATCACCGTAAAAGTCGGCCGGCGCACGCGCGCGGCGTGCGCCGGGGGCCGCGCATTCAGCGCAGCAGTTGCGCCAGCGCGGCGCGGTAGTCGGCATAAGCAGCGGCTTCGTCGCGATGGCGGCGGCCGCTCACGACGCGCTCGCCGCCGGTGTAGACGTCGAGCACCGGCGTATCGCCGTGCTCGGCGAACACCGTGCCCGACAGCCAGGACGCGCTGTCGTGCTCCGCGATCGCCGGATGATCGGGATCGAGCACGAGCCAGTCGGCGCGGCAGCCTTCACGCAGCGCGCCGATGTGCCGCCCGCTCGCCTGCGCGCCGCCCGCGAGCGACGCGTCGAACAGCCGGTCGGCGACATGCGCCTGCGTGTCGCTCGCGAGCACGTTGCGCGCGCGATGCACGAGCCGCTGCCCGTATTCGAGCAGGCGCAGTTCCGAGCGCCAGTCGACCGACGCATGGCTGTCCGAGCCGACGCCGATCACGCCGCCCTGCGCGAGATAGTCGAGCGCCGGGAACACGCCGTCGCCGAGGTTCGCCTCGGTGGTCAGGCACAGGCCGGCCACCGCGCGACGTTTCGCGAGCGCGGCCGTTTCGGCCGCATCGACGTGCGTCGCGTGCACGAGGCACCAGCGCGCATCGACGTCGAAACGATCGAGCAGCCATTGCACGGGACGTGCGCCGTAGGCGCGCACGCAATCGTCGACTTCGGCCGTCTGTTCGGCGATATGGATATGCACCGGCGCGTCGTCGGGAAGGCCTTCGAGCAGCACGCGCAAGCCGTTCTCGGACACCGCGCGCAGCGAGTGCGGCGCGACGCCGTAGCGCAGGCCGCCGTGCTCGGGCGCGACGCGGCGCATCGCGTCGAGCAGCTCGAGCAGGCCGTCCGGCGTGTTGATGAAGCGGCGCTGGTCGTCGCGCGGCGGCTTGTTGCCGAAGCCGGCGAACTGGTATGACACGGGCAGCATCGTGATGCCGATGCCGGCCGAGCGCGCGGCATCGACCACGCGCGCACCGAGTTCCGCGATCTGCGGATAGCGCGAGCCATCCTGCGCATGATGCACGTAGTGGAATTCGCACACCGACGTGTAGCCGCACTTCAGCATCTCGACGTACAGCCAGCGCGCAATCGCCGCGAGCGCGTCGGGCGTGATCTTCAGCGCGAAGCGGTACATCAGGTCGCGCCAGCTCCAGAAGCTGTCGGCGGGATTCGCGCGATATTCGGTGAGCCCCGCCATCGCGCGCTGGAACGCGTGCGAATGCAGGTTCGGCATGCCGGGCAGCACGGGCCCGGCCGCGCGCGCGACGCCGGCCGGCGCGTCGGTGTCGGGCGTCACGTCGGTCAGCGTGCCGGCCGCGTCCCAGCGCAGCAGCACGTTGCGGCGCCAGCCATCGGGCAGCCGAGCATGGTCCGCGAACAACATAGAGTCGGTCATCGTGAGTCCTTGTTGACCGGATTCGGCGCGCTGAAGCGCCGGTCCGGTCCCATGCCCCGGTTGGCAGGAGCCGGCGCTTCAGCGCCCGCTTCCGCCCCGTGGCGATCGACCGGGCCGACGCTTCGGCGCGTCGTCCGGTCCCCCGCAAAAACTAGCCGTTCATCCGGCGAAACACCGTCGCGCCGCCGCGCACGACCTGCTCGCACAGCGGCCGGCCGATCCAGTAAGCAAGCTCCGACAGCGAGCCGACCGACCAGACCGCGAAATCGGCCTGGCGGCCGATCTCGAGCGCACCGTGACGATCCGCGCGGCCGAGCGCCGCCGCCGCATGGCGCGTCACGCCCTGCAGCACCTCGGGCACCGTCATGCGGAACAGCGTGCAGCCCATGTTCAGCGTCAGCAGCAGCGATTCGAGCGGCGAGGTGCCGGGGTTGTGATCGGTCGCGAGCGCGATCGGCACGCCATGCTTGCGCAGCAGCTCGATCGGCGGCAATTGCGTTTCGCGAATGAAGTAATACGCGCCGGGCAGCAGCACGGCGACCGTGCCGGCCGCCTTCATCGCCTCGATGCCGGCTTCGTCGAGAAATTCGAGGTGGTCGGCGGACAGCGCGCGATAACGCGCGGCAAGCGCGGTGCCGCCCGCGTTCGACAACTGCTCCGCGTGCAGCTTCACCGGCAGCCCGCGCCGCGTCGCGGCCTCGAACACGCGCTCGGTCTGCGCGAGCGAAAAGCCGATGCGCTCGCAGAACACGTCGACCGCGTCGATGAGGCCTTCATCGGCGAGCGCCGGCAGCATCCGGTTGCACACTTCGTCGATGTATTCATCCGCACGGCCCGTATATTCCGGCGGCAGCGCGTGCGCGCCGAGGAACGTGGTGTAGACCGTGACCGGGAAGCGCTCGCCGAGCTGGCGCGCGACGCGCAGCATCTTGCGCTCGCTCGCGAGGTCGAGCCCGTAGCCCGACTTGATCTCGATCGCCGTCACGCCGTCGGCGAGCAGCGGCTGCAGGCGCGCGGCGGCCTGCACGAACAGCGTCGTCTCGTCGGCCGCGCGCGTCGCGCGCACCGTCGACACGATCCCGCCGCCCTGCCGCGCGATCTCCTCGTAGCTGACGCCGGCGAGGCGCTGCGCGAATTCGTCGGCCCGCGTGCCGCCGTACACGAGGTGCGTATGGCAGTCGACGAGGCCCGGCGTCACCCACGCGCCGTGCAGGTCTTCCCGCTGCCAGTGCGCATAACCGTGCGGCAGCGCGGACAACGCGCCGAGCCACACGATCGTGCCGGTTTCGTCGACCGCGATCGCCGCGTCGTCGATCGTTTCGTCGGGATGGCCGTGCGGACACAGCCTCAGGTGATGCCAGACAGTCGGTTTCATGCGTTCAGTCTCGTTCGCCGACGGCGAGCGACACGGCGAGCAGCGCGCCGCCTCCGCTCACGACGACGTCAAACGCACGCTGCGGCCCGTCGAGCCGCAGCGTGTCCATTTCCTGCAGTGCGTAGTGCGCGCCGTCGATCTCGACGCCGACCGCGCCCGTCGCGCAGAACAGCAGGACGGTATCGGCGCGCTCGGCGCGGTGCGTGCCTTCGGGCCACACGTCGAGCGTCCCGCGCGCGGCCGAACGGCGCGTCATCAGGTTGAAGTCGCGCGTCGCGCCGTCGTGCAGCGTCGCGTCGATCGCCGTTTCGCCGGCGAAGTCCGCCCGGGCGAGCGGCGCGTCGAGTACGTGGCGCGCGCCCCCTTCTTCGGCGAGCGTCATGCCCGCGCCGGACAGCAGCACGAGCGTGCGGTCGATCCCGTCGAAACGCGAGAACGGACCGGCCGCGCCGACGTCCGCGACGCTCACGCGCCACGCGAACGCATCGAGCGCGGCGCCAGGAGGAAACGCACCGATCTCGCGCGTCACGCCGCCGCCGTTCTTCCACGGCGACGCGACGAGATCCGCCGCGCGGATCATCGTCGCGTTCACCGGCGCCTGGTCGAGCGCCGTCATGCTCAGCGGCCGAGCATCGGCAGCTTCAGGCCGGCTTCGCGGGCCGTCTGCTGCGCGAGTTCGTAGCCGGCATCCGCATGGCGCATCACGCCCGTCGCCGGATCGTTCAGCAGCACGCGGCCGAGACGCTCGTGCGCTTCGGCGGTACCGTCGGCGACGATCACGACGCCCGAGTGCTGCGAGAAGCCCATGCCGACGCCGCCGCCATGGTGCAGCGACACCCACGATGCGCCGCCTGCGGTGTTCAGCAGGGCGTTCAGCAGCGGCCAGTCGCTGACGGCGTCCGAACCGTCCTTCATCGATTCCGTCTCGCGGTTCGGGCTCGCGACCGAACCGGTGTCGAGGTGGTCGCGGCCGATCACGATCGGGGCCTTCAGTTCGCCGTTCTTCACCATCTCGTTGAACGCCTGGCCGAGGCGATAGCGATCCTTCACGCCGACCCAGCAGATCCGTGCCGGCAGGCCCTGGAACGCGATGCGCTCACGTGCCATGTCGAGCCAGTTGTGCAGGTGCGGATCGTCGGGGATCAGCTCCTTCACCTTCTGGTCGGTCTTGTAGATGTCTTCCGGATCGCCCGACAGCGCGACCCAGCGGAACGGGCCCTTGCCTTCGCAGAACAGCGGGCGGATATAGGCCGGCACGAAGCCCGGGAAGTCGAATGCGTTCTCGACTCCCATTTCCAGCGCCATCTGGCGGATGTTGTTGCCGTAGTCGAGCGTGGCGGCGCCGCGCTCCTGCAGCGTCAGCATCGCGCGCACCTGCACGGCCATCGACTGCTTCGCGACCTTCACGATGCTCTGCGGATCGACCTTCTGCGCTTCGCGCCATTGCGCGACGGTCCAGCCTTGCGGCAGGTAGCCGTTGATCGGGTCGTGCGCGCTCGTCTGGTCGGTCACGCAGTCCGGCGTGATGCCGCGCGTCACGAGCTCCGCGAACACGTCGGCCGCGTTGCCGAGCAGGCCGACCGACACCGGCTTGCCGGTGCGCTTCGCTTCGTCGATCATGCCGAGCGCTTCGTCGAGCGTCGTCGCCTTCTTGTCGACGTAGCGCGTCTTCAGGCGGAAGTCGATGCGCGTCTCGTCGCATTCGACCGCGATCATCGAGAAGCCGGCCATCGTCGCGGCGAGCGGCTGCGCGCCGCCCATGCCGCCGAGGCCGCCCGTCAGGATCCAGCGGCCCGACGGATCGCCGTTGAAGTGCTGGTTCGCGACCGAGAAGAAGGTTTCATAGGTGCCCTGCACGATGCCCTGGCTGCCGATGTAGATCCAGCTGCCGGCCGTCATCTGGCCGTACATCATCAGGCCCTTGCGGTCGAGCTCGTGGAAGTGATCCCAGGTCGCCCAGTGCGGCACCAGGTTCGAGTTCGCGAGCAGCACGCGCGGCGCATCCTTGTGCGTGCGGAACACACCGACCGGCTTGCCCGACTGGATCAGCAGCGTCTCGTTCTCTTCGAGATCCTTCAGCGACGCGAGGATCTGGTCGTAGCATTCCCAGTTGCGCGCCGCGCGGCCGATGCCGCCGTACACGACGAGCGCGTGCGGATGCTCGGCGACTTCCGGATCCAGGTTGTTCTGGATCATCCGGTAGGCCGCTTCGGCCAGCCAGGTCTTGCAGACCTTCTCGCTGCCGCGCGGCGCGCGGATCGTGCGGGTCGGATCGAGACGGGGATCGATGTGTTTCGGATGGTTCATGACGACTGCTCCCGAAGGAAAATGAAGATCAAATAGGAATCAGAAATGCCCGGTGAAGCGATAACGGCTGCCGGGGTGCCACAGATTCGCCACCGAGGCGACGACGCCCTGCGACCAGGTGCGCCGATGTAAAACCAGACACGGCTCGACGTCGTCCATCCGCAGCTGCTCGCGCCGCTCGGGCACCGGAGCCGCCGCTTCGATCCGGTATTCGACGCGCTGCAGCGGGGCCGCGCGCATCAGGTACAGGTTCGGCGTCGTGTTCGTAAAATCCTGCTCGGCATAATCCGGCGCGACCGCCGGATTCACCCACCGTTCCTCGAGCTGGACGGGTTCGTCATTCTCGAAGTGCAACACCTGCGAATAAAACAGCTTCGCGCGCACGGCCATCTGCATCTCGTCGGCGAGCGCCTCGTCGGCGCGGATCGTCTCGAGGCCGAGTACGCTGGCGCGGTACGCATGCCCACGCGCGTCGACCTCTTCCGAGATGCTGCGGATCGCGACGAGCGTCGACTCGTACTTCGGCCGCGCGACGTAGGTGCCGGCGCCCTTCATGCGCGTCAGCACCTGCTCGGCCGTCAACTCGCGCAACGCGCGGTTGACGGTCATGCGCGCGACCTTGAACTCGCGGGCCAGTTCGTTCTCGGAGGGCACCTGGTCGCCCTCCGCCCACTCGCCGGCGTGAATGCGGCCCAGGATGAAATCCTTGATCTCCTGGTAGACCGGCGCGCTCATGGGCTTACTGTTCCGATGCGAACGAGAACGGCGCGACCTTCGCGAACGCGCGCTCGCCAACGAGCTTCGCGATCACCGCGATGTCCGGTGCGAAGTAGTGGTCGAGCTCGTAGTGCGCAACCTTGCCGCGGATCGTTTCCATCACCGGCGCAAGCTTCGGGCTCGTGTGGTACGGCGCGCGCAGGTCGACGCCCTGGGCGGCGGCCAGCAGTTCGATCGCGAGGATGTGCTTCGTGTTGTCCGCGATGTCGGCGAGCTTGCGCGCGGCGAACGTCGCCATCGACACGTGGTCTTCCTGGTTCGCCGAGGTCGGCAGCGAGTCGACCGACGCCGGGTGCGCGAGCGTCTTGTTTTCCGATGCCAGCGCGGCCGCCGTCACGTGGGCGATCATGAAGCCCGAGTTCACGCCGCCGTCCTTCACGAGGAACGGGGGCAGGCCCGACAGCGTCGCGTCGATCAGCAGCGCGATGCGGCGCTCGGCCAGCGCGCCGATTTCCGATGCGGCGAGCGCGAGGTTGTCGGCCGCGAATGCGACGGGTTCAGCGTGGAAGTTGCCTCCCGACAGCACTTCGCCGGTATCCGGGAAGATCAGCGGGTTGTCCGACACGGCGTTCGCTTCGACCAGCAGCACGTCGGCTGCATGGCGCATCTGGTCCAGGCACGCGCCCATCACCTGCGGCTGGCAGCGCAGGCTGTACGGATCCTGCACCTTGTCGCAGTCGCGGTGCGACTGGTTGATCGGCGAGCCTTCGAGCAGGTCGCGGTACGACGCGGCCGCGTCGATCTGGCCTTGATGGCCGCGCAGTTCGTGGATGCGGGCGTCGAACGGCTTCACCGAGCCGGCTGCCGCGTCGACCGACAGCGCGCCCGCGACCAGCGCGGTGCGGTACAGGTCTTCGATCGCGAACATGTTGTCGAGCGCCAGCGCGGTCGACGCCTGCGTGCCGTTCAGCAGCGCCAGGCCTTCCTTCGCCTGCAGCGTCAGCGGCGCGAGGCCCGCGACGCGCAGACCGTCCAGCGCGCTGGCGCGCTCGCCGCGGATGAACACTTCACCGACGCCCAGCAGCACGGCCGACATGTGCGCGAGGGGTGCCAGGTCGCCCGATGCGCCGACCGAGCCCTTCACCGGGATCAGCGGCAGCACGTCGGCGTTGAACAGCGTGATCAGCGCGTCCATCACTTCGCGGCGGATGCCCGAGTGGCCGCGGCCGAGGCTCGACAGCTTCAGTGCCATCAGGAGACGCACCGACGAGCGCGCCATCGGCTCGCCCACGCCGACCGCATGCGACAGCACCAGGTTCTTCTGCAGCAGCTCGAGCTGGTCGTGCGGGATGTGCGTGCTGGCCAGGCGGCCGAAACCCGTGTTGATGCCGTATGCCGGCTCGCCCTTCGCCGCGATGTCGGCGACGGCCTTCGCGCCCGCGTCGATCTTCGCGAAGCTCGCCGGGTCGAGCTTGAGCTGCACGGATTCGCGAGCGATCTTGCGCAGTTGCGGAAGGGTCAGGTGGCCGGGGGTCAACGTAATCATGTGAGCAATCCTGTCTAGACAAGTTCGGGATGGATTGCAGTGTAGCCATCGCGACTTGTCTAGACAACCCGTTTTTCATAATTCCGACTCGGGAGTTTCCCTGATGTCCGGCGCGGCGCGCCGGAGCGGCCCGACAGGCCTCGCAATTAACATATGTTGCAATTATTTTGTCTTTGGCAACATACGAATCGACGCTTCCCTACGATCCGCCCACGGAGATCCGCCATGACCATCCCGCCCCGGTTGACCACCCTCCTCGGCCGCTGCCTGCTCGTCGCCGCATGCGCGCTCGCGTGCGGCGCATCGCTCGCCGCGGAACCGCTGTCCGGCACGCTCGAGAAGGTGCGGCAAAGCGGGCTGATCTCGATCGGCCATCGCGAGACGTCGGTGCCGTTTTCCTATGTCGACGCGAGCGGCAAGGTGATCGGCTTCTCGCAGGACCTGTGCGACCGCGTGATCGCCGCCGTGAAGGCGCGCACCGGCAAGCCCGACCTGCAGGTGCGCTTCATCCCGGTCACGTCGCAGAACCGCATCCCGCTCGTGCAGAACGGCACCGTCGATCTCGAATGCGGGGTGACCACCAACCTCGCCGCGCGTCACGCGCAGGTCGCGTTCTCGACCACCTTCTTCGTCGCGACGACGCGCCTGCTCACGCGCACGAACTCGGGCATCCGCGACTTCCCCGATCTCGCCGGCAAGACGGTCGTGACGAACCAGGGCACGACGTCCGAACGCCTGCTGCGCAAGATGAACGAGGAAAAGAAGATGAACATGCAGATCATCAGCGCGAAGGACTACGGCGAAGGACGCCTCACGCTCGAATCAGGCCGCGCGGCCGCGTACATGATGGACGACGTGCTGCTCGCCGGCGTGCGCCAGCTCGCGGCGAAGCCGTCCGACTGGACGATCGTCGGCACGCCGCAATCGTCGGAAGCGTACGGGTTCATGCTGCGCAAGGACGATCCGCAGTTCAAGGCGCTCGTCGACGGCGTGCTCGTGCAGCTGATGAAGAGCGGCGAGATCAACGCGCTGTACGACAAGTGGTTCATGAAGCCGGTGCCGCCGAAGGGGCTTGCGTTCGAGTTCCCGATGAGCGACGTGATCAAGGCGCGCTACGCGGCGCCCAACGACGTACCGCTCGAATGAGCGTCGCGCGCTGCAACGGGGTCAGCGCGCCCACGCGACGCACGCCGCGTAGCCGGGCGCCGCGTCGAGCCAGCCCGCGTCGAACGCGGCCACACCGGCGGCGGGCGCGGCCGGCTCGACGATCGTCGTCGCGGGCGTCGCCGCATCGCGCGGCGGCACGACCGCGAACGCGCGCAGCCCGCCGACGATGCCGGTGCCGAGCGCCTTCAGCAGCGCCTCCTTCGCGGCCCACACGCGCATGAACGCGTCCGCGCCGGCGGCGAGCGGCAGGCCGTCGAGATACGCAGCCTCGGCGGCCGCGCACACTTCGCGCGTCAGCGCACGCCAGTCGGTCGTGCGGTTGCAGCTTTCAATATCGACGCCGACGCGCCCCGTCGCCGCCCACGCGATGAGCGCGTGATCGCCCGCGTGCGACACGTTGAAATCGAGCGACGCGCGATGCGCGGGATCCAGCGACGGCCGTCCCGATGCGTCGACGACGATCGCGACGTCCTTCGGCGCGATGCCGAGCGCCGCACCGAGCACGTCGCGCAGCGCGGCGCGCGTCGCGGCACTGCGCACTGCATCCTCGTGCCGCAGATAGCGCCCGGCACGCGCCCGCTCCGCGTCGCTCAGTGCCGCGTAGGCGGGCGATGCGAGCGGCATGCGCCAGTCGAAATCGACGCGCGCGACCTGCACGCCGGCACGCGACGCGGCAGGCGGCACGTCGAGCAGGTGCACGCGCCACGCGCGGGACAGGTCGTCGGCAATCTCGGAATCGGGTGGAATGGACATCGGCACGCGGCAGCCAGGCGAACGAAACGTTCGATGTTAATCGATCGCACGGGACGGAGGCCGACGCATCGCGACCGCGATCGTCGGCAGCGACAGCCGGTCCAACCGTCTCATCGACGCGATGGCCGGGCTGCGCGCGCGTGCGCGTTCACCCGTGCGCGACGGCACCCGGCACGCCGCTTCCCGCCAGCCGCGCACGCTGCGCCGGATGGCGCGCGTGGACGCGGCCCGGCGCATCGGCCGGCAGCGCGCCGTGTTGCAGCCAGGACAGCGCGACGGGCCACAGCGTGCCGGTGAAGCGGCTGTGGAAGAACGCGAAGTGGCCGATCGCGTCGACGCCGATGTCGCGCGGCGCGATCCGCAGGTGCGTGACGTCGCTGCCCGTGTAGTAGCCGACCAGCCGTTCGATCGCGTCGACCGTGCCGAACCCGTCGTCGTCGAGGCCGATCGCGAGCATCGACGCCGGCAGCCGCGCGAAGCGGGCCGGCAGCGCGGCGCGGCTCGCCGCGGGTTCGGCGAGCAGGCCGTGCGTGAAGGCGTCCTCGAAGCGCGGTTGCGCGCGCACCCACGACAGCGCGACGCCGCGCGGCGTGTCTTCCATCCAGCCGAGCCGCTTCGCGGGCACGTAGCCGAACACAGCCGCGAGCGCCGGCATCGCGACGTGCCATTTCCACCACATGCGCCGCCGCTCTTCCGGCCGATAGTCGCGCCAGTACGCATACTGCGCGCCCACCGTCACCACGTGACGCACGTACGCGTTCGACGCCGCGAGCCCGAGCACGCAGCCGCCGATGCTGTGCGCGACGACGTCGAGCGGCTGGCCCGGAAAAGCGTCGCGCGCGTACTGCAAGGCGGCCTCGCAATCGAGCCGCCCCCAGTCGAGCCAGTTCGCGCGCAGCTTCGCGAGCCGCGCGGGGCGCGAGCCGCCGATGCCGCGATAGTCGTACACGAGCACGTCGCGCCCCTGCGCGAACAGCCAGGCCGCGAAACGGAAGTAGTAGTCGCAGCGCACCGACGTCGCGCAATTGACGACCGTCACCGGCCGCACGGTGCCGCCGCGGTGGCGCCACACGTAACCGCGCAGCACGTAACCGTCGGCCGCGGTCAGCGTCACGGCCTCCGGCGGCAACGCACCCGCCGGGCGCCCCGCTGCCTGATCCGCCGCGCACGCAGCCCCGCCTGCTTCGTTCGAAATCGTCATCGTGTCTCCTGTGCGGCGCCGCCTGCCCGGCGCCCGCCCGATCGGCCAGCCTCCATTGAACTTGACGCGCCGGACGTTCTCAACCAATCTTGCTGCTCCGTTCGCATGAGCCCTACGCATGTCAACGCCGCTCGTCCGTCTCCCGTCGCTGGACCTCGTGCGCGGCTTCGTCGCCGTCGGCCGCCGCATGAGCATCACGCTCGCCGCGCAGGACCTGTGCGTCACGCAGTCGGCGGTCAGCCGCCAGGTGCACGCGCTCGAGGCGCATCTCGGCGTCGCGCTACTGCAGCGCGGCTATCGCAAGATCGCGTTCACGCCGGAAGGCGAGCGGCTGTTCCGCGCCGCCGATGCGGCGCTGCTCAGCCTGCAGGACACCGTCGCGTCGCTCGCCGCCGCACGCGAGCGGCAACCCGTCACGATCACCGCGAGCATCGGCGTCACCGCGCTGTGGCTGCTGCCCAGACTCGGGCGCCTGCAGGCGCGCCTGCCCGACATCGACTTGCGCGTGGCCGCGAACGACAAGGTACTCGATTTGCGCGCGGAAGGCATCGACCTCGGGATCCGCTACTGCCCGCGCGAGCGCGCGCCGGCCGGCGCGCTGCACCTGTTCGACGAGATCGTCGTGCCGGTCGCGCACCCCGCGCTGGCCGCCCGGCCCGTCACCGACGCGGCGGCGATCGCCGAGCACGTGCTGCTCGAATTCGACGGGCCGCCGCAAACCCGGCTGCAGTGGCGTGCGCACCTGCACGCGGCCGGGCTCGGCGACGCGCGCCCGAAAGGCGTGCTGCGCTTCAACCAGTACGACCAGGTCATCCACGCCGCGATCGCGGGCCAGGGCGTCGCGCTCGGCAGGCTCGCGCTCGTCGCCCCGATGCTCGCCGATGGCCGGCTCGCGGTGCTCGGCCCGCACTCGCAGGCGTTGTCGGATGCGTACGGCTACTGGCTGTTCCGGCACGATCCGGCGCCGCGACGCGAAGTCGCCGACGTGCGCGACTGGATCCTCGCGGAAGCGGCCGAGTGCGACGCCGCGATGCGGGCGTACGACGTGGCGCAGCGGTAGCCGCGAGCCGCGAGCGAAATCCCGCATCGAGCCGGCGCCGGCGCGGCCTTGCGCACGTACATGAGCGCTGCACTGACGCCCCGCCCCCGCTATCGGCCGCCTGTCACGCCGGCTGCATGCGGCGCAGCGGCTTCACGCATCCGGCGTGTACAGCCCGCGTCGCCGACATCGTGTCCGAACCGCATCGCATTCCCCGCACGCATGCGAACGCGACCGAATGATCGCTTGAGCGCCCCGGCACCGGATCGTCTAATCGGATCGAACGCGGCTGCCGCGCCGCACGCATCCATCCGGAGACACGCATGACCCCGATCGAACAAGACGCCCGGCGCCGCTGGCTGCCGGTGCTCGCGGGCGGCCTGATCATGGGCGCCGCGCTCGGCATCCGCCACGTGCAGGGACTGTTCCTCGCCCCCGTCACGCTCGACCACGGCTGGTCGCGCGAAGCGTTCGGCCTCGCGCTCGCGCTGCAGAACCTGATCTGGGGCATCGCGCAACCGTTCACCGGCATGATCGCCGACCGCTTCGGGTCGGTGCGCGTGATCGTCGCCGGCATGCTGCTGTACGCGGCCGGGCTCGTCACGATGGCGTTCGCCGCGTCGGCCGGTGTGTTCACGGCCGGCGCGGGGTTCGTGATCGGCGTCGCGCTGTCGGGGTCGGCCTTCGCGTCGATCTACGGCGCGCTGAGCCGCCTGTTTCCGCCCGACCGGCGCGGCTGGGCGCTCGGCGTCGCCGGCGCGATCGGCGGGCTCGGCCAGTTCTGCATGGTGCCGGTCGCGCAGGTGCTGATCGGCGGCATCGGCTGGCAGCATGCCTTCGTCGCGCTCGCCGTCGTCGCCGCGCTGCTCGCGCCGCTCGCCGTGCTGGTGCGCGACCGGCCCGCGCAGGCCGCGAGCCGCGCGGACGACCCCGACCAGTCGATCGGCGCGGCGGTGCGCGAAGCGTTCGCGCATCGCGGCTTCTGGCTGCTGAACGCGGGATTCTTCGCGTGCGGGTTCCAGCTCGCGTTCATCGCGACCCACCTGCCCGCCTACCTGCTCGATCACGGCCTGCCGGCGCGCCACGCGAGCGTCGCGCTCGCGCTGATCGCGCTGACCAACGTGGCCGGCACCTACGCATGCGGCCATCTCGGCGGCCTGCTGCGGCGCAAGTACGTGCTGTCCGTGCTGTACCTCGTGCGCGCGCTGGCAATGGCCGCGTTCGTTGCAGCGCCGTTGTCGCCCGCGAGCGTCTACGTGTTCGCGGCCGTGATGGGCTTCACGTGGCTCGGCACGGTGCCGCTGACCAACGGCGTGGTCTCGCAGGTGTTCGGCGTGCGCTACATCGCGACGCTGTTCGGCTTCGTGTTCTTCGGGCACCAGCTCGGCAGCTTCTTCGGCGTCTGGCTCGGCGCGCTCGTGTACGACGCGACGCATTCGTACCTGCCGCTGTGGATCGGCTCGATCGCGCTCGGCGTGCTGGCCGCGCTGCTGCACCTGCCGATCGACGACGCGCGCATCGCGCGGCCGGTTCCGGGCAAAGCCGCATGGGCGTGATGCGTGCCGCGCTGGCCGCCGGCGCGCTCGCGTTCGTCGCGTGGTGCGGCGCGGCCTACTTCGATGCGGGCGTCGCGCTCGCGCTGCTCGAGCACGCGGCGTTCTGCGACTGACGCGGCGAACCGTGCCGCGCGCAGCGACGGCCGGTCACGCCTGGCGACGCTTCGGCAACGAGGCCAGCGCATCGAGCGCACGACGGCGCGCGCCGTCGTGATCGACGATCGGCGCCGGATAGTCGACGTCGAGCCGCACGCCGGCCGCCGCAAGCTCCATCGGGGACGCCTCCCACGGCGCGTGGATCGTCACCGCGTCGAGGCCCGCGAGTTCCGGCACCCAGCGGCGCACGTACGCCCCTTGCGGGTCGAATCTCCGGCCCTGCGTCACCGGGTTGAAGATGCGGAAATATGGCGCGGCGTCGGCGCCGCAGCCGGCCACCCATTGCCAGTTCGCCGGGTTGTTCGCGGCATCCGCGTCGACGAGCGTGTCGTGGAACCAGCGCTCGCCGGCCCGCCAGTCGATCAGCAGATGCTTGACGAGAAACGACGCAACGACCATCCGCACGCGGTTGTGCATCCAGCCTGTCGTCCACAGCTCGCGCATCCCCGCATCGACGAGCGGATAGCCGGTCAGCCCGCGCTGCCACGCGCGCAGCGCGGCAGGATCGTCGCGCCACGGCATCGCGTCGAACTGCGCGCGGAAGTTGTCGGTCGCGAGCGCCGGGAAGTCATACAGCAGCACGTGGCTGAATTCGCGCCAGCCGAGTTCGCTCAGGAACTTCTCGGCGCCGGCCGCGCAGGCCGCACCGCCCGCCTGTGCCGCGCCCTGCACCGCATGCCACACCTGCCGCGGCGACACGTTGCCGAAGCGCAGGCACGGTGACAGCCGGCTCGTCGCCGACCGGTCGGGCCGGTCGCGCGTATCGGCATAGCCGGCCAGCGACTCGACGGAAAACGCGTCGAGCCGCGCCTGCGCGCCGGCTTCGTCGGGTGCCGGCCACGCGTCGCGCAGGCCGCCCGCCCAGTCCGGCGCGTGCGGACGCAACGCGAGCGCGTCGAGCGTCAGCGCGCGTTCGCGCACGCCGGCCGGCCACGGATGAAACGCGATCCGCTCAGGCTCCGGCAGCGGCGCCGCCACCGTGCGATCGCGCCGCACCGCACGCCAGTACGCAGTGAACACCTGGAACGGCGTGCCGGCGCCCGTCAGCACGTCCCACGGTTCGTTCAGCAGGCTGCCGTTGCTGCTCTCGACCTCGAGGCCGCGCGCCTTCAGCGACGCCTTCAACGCCGCATCGGCATCGCGCTGCGGCTGCGCGTAGCGGCGGTTCCAGTACACCGCTGCCGCGCCCGTGTCCTGCGCGACGCGTTCGATCTCGCGCGGCGCATCGCCGCGCAACAGCAGCAGGCGGCCACCATGACGCGCGAGCGCCGCATCGAGTCCGGCGAGCGACCCATGCAGCCACCAGCGCGCCGCCCCGCCGAGCGCGCGCCCCGCGCCTTCGCCCGTGTCGTCGACGTACACGCATACGAGCGGCCGGCCCGACGCGACTGCGCGCGTCAGCGCGGGCTGGTCGGTCACGCGCAGATCGTCGCGGAACCACACGATGGCAGGAGCAATGGACGACTTCGCTGGCACGGGCACCTCGGGCAGGAAACTGAAGCGTGACCGGTATTGTCGCGGCAGGTTCGCGCGATGTCGACGTTCGAACCCCACGGCGTACCCCGCGCGTGCGTCGCGTACCGACGCCGATACCGGATCGCCGGCCCGGTGAAACGCCTTAGTCCGTTCCGACGATTCTTCGCCGTACGCACCGGCCTACGCTCGATGTCGGGTTCGCCGCGATGTGCGACGCGCGCCGGCCGCCGGTCGGCCCCATGCATTGCACGGCGCGTCCGCCATGCCCGCCGGCGCCGGCGCGGCCCGTTCCGGCTGTCGCGGCGCGTGCCGGCCCGTGCGGGCGCAGCCGCGATCCCCTCCGCTCCCTCACTCTCCTTCGATACCCGCCATGACCAAACCAGCCAATCTCGTCACCTCGATCACCGTCGCGATCGACGCCCCCGCTGCCGTCGTCTGGGAAGTGCTGACCGACTTCCCGCGCTACGGCGAATGGAACACGTTCTGCGTCGGCCTCGAGACGACCGGCCGGATCGGCGACTTCGTGCATATGCAGGTGCGCATTCCCGGCACGGAGACGGTGATTCCCGTCAACGAAATCCTCGTCGCTTGCGAGCCCGAGCGCCTGCTGTCGTGGGAGCAGCGCCCGACCGACGCCAACAAGGACGCCGCGCGCCGCGACCAGTACGTCGAAGCCGACGGCGCCGAACGCTGCCGCTACTTCACGACCGACCAGTTCCTCGGCCTCAACGCGGAAACGATCATGCGCGAGCACGGCGGCTGGGTGAAACAGGGGTTCGACCAGTGCGCGCGCGACGTGAAGCAGCGCGCGGAAGCGCTGCATGCGGCCCGCCGACGCAAAAGCGCGTGACGGAGCGCAACCGATGCCCGACCTGCAGACCCTCTCAGATCATCACGACATCCGCGAACTGATCGTCGCATATTCGAGCGCGATCGACGCGCGCGACTTCGACGCGCTCGATGCGGTGTTCACGCCCGACGCGACGATCGACTATCGCGCGATGGGCGGCATCGCCGGCACGTATCCGGACGTCAAGGCGTGGCTGCGCACCGTACTGCCGCAGTTCCCGCAGTACCAGCACCTGGTCGGCAACCTGTCGATCACGCTCGACGGCGACACCGCGCGCGGCCGCACGATCTGTTTCAATCCGATGGAAGTCGCGCTGCCGGACGGCGGCACGCAGGTGATGTTTCTCGGGCTGTGGTACGTCGACCGGTTCGTGCGCACCGCGCAAGGCTGGCGCATCGCCGAGCGCGTCGAGGAACGCTGCTACGGCCACAACGTGCCGGCCATGCTTGCGAACGCGACCGGCTGAACACCGACACGTCGCACGACGCGCGCGCCGTGGCATCGTTGCACGGCGCGCGTGTCGCAGGCCCTCGGGTCAGTCGAGACGGAACGCCGCTTCGAAGCGCGCGGCGAACGCGTCGAACTCGGTTTCCGGCAGATGGTTGATGCCGCCTGCGCGCTTGCGCCCGCCGCCGGTCGGGAAGCCGCGGCAGAATTCGTCCGCGCCGAGCGCCCGGCCGTCGGGCACGCGCACGCTGACCACGAACCCGCCCTGTGCGCGCGGCGACAGCACCGCGAGCGCCGCATGCGGCGCATTGCGCATCCGCTCGTTTGCGAGCATCCCCGTCGCGCGCCGCGCCCACGGATGATCCGGCATCCTGATCAGTGTCGCGCCCGGCACGTCGCGCAGCGGCGCGAGTGCGCCCGCGAGCGCCATGTCGTCGCGATAGCCGTCGCGCAGCGCGGCGAACACCGGCGTGTCGCGCACGAAGTCGAGCGGATCGACGCATGGCAGCATCGCGTCGGCCAGCACGGCCGGATCGAAATGCAGGTCGCCGACGCATTCGCCGTAGGCGTTGTAGTTCAGGTAGAGCCCGAGTTCGGCCAGCGTGCCGCGTTCGGCTGCGTCGATCCCGTATTCGCGCGCGAGCGCGTCGCCGAGCGCCGGCAGTTCGTCGCCGAACGCCGCGACGATCGCCCAGCGCACATGCCGGCCGCCGAGATGGCGGTTCACGAGCGCGCTCGTGCAGACGTCGGCGGCCGTGTCGATATACGCGTCGAAACGCGGATCGCCGGGCAGCTCGCCCGCGAAGTGATGGTCGAAGTAGCGAACCGCGGCGCCGTCGCGCAGCAGCCGCGCGCATGCGTCGCGGTTCTGGTCGTGCGACACGTCGAGCACGGTCACGCGGTCGCCGGCCCGCGCGTCGATGCGCTCGAGCAGCCTGATGTCGCGCTTCACGCCGGTCACGAGCGTGCCGCGTTCGCCCTCCGCGAGCCGCAGTTGCTGCAGCGCGCACAGGCCATCCGCGTCGCCGTTGAACGCGAAGAAGTGGCGCCCCTGTTCCTGTTGTCGTTCCTGCATGATCCGTTGCTCCGTCCTCAGGGCATGAAATCGCCGCCGTTCGCGTCGAGCGTCGCGCCGGTCACCGCGTTCGCGTAATCCGACGCGAGGAACAGCGCCGCGCGCGCGCAGTCGTCGTCGGTCGGCAGCTTCGCGAGCGCGATGTTCGATGCGATCGGCGCGATGATCGCCTCCTCCGTCGTGCCGTACTCGGCGGCCGCCTGCCGGAAATACGTCTGCGTCGGCACGCCCCACATCCAGCCCATGTGGATGCTGTTCGCGCGGATCCCGTGCACGCCGAGCTCGCGCGCCAGGTATTTTGCCGCAACCGCGAGCGCGCCCTTCGATACAGCGTAGCCCGATTCTCCTGCAAACGGCTTGCGGGTCGCCTGCGAGTTGATCATCACGATCGCGCCGCGCTTCTGCCGCTTCATGTGCGGGACGATTTCCTGCGTGAGCGTCATCGTGCCGAACACGTTGGTGTCGAACACCGCGCGCCAGCCGTCGAGATCGGCTTCCTCGACCGGCTCCGGGAACGTGCCGTGCGCGAACGCGCTGTTCACGAGCGCGTCGATCCGGCCGAAGCGCTCGACCGCCTGCGTCGCGAGCTGCCGGCACTGCGCGCGCTCCGCGATGTCGGTGCGTACCTTCAGCACGTCGCACGCGACGCCGAGTGCGCGGATCCGTGCTTCCGCGTCGTCGAGCTTTTCCATCGTGCGTGCCGCGACGACCACGCCGCGCGCACCCTCGCGTGCCGCCTCGACGGCGAGCTTCACACCGAGCCCCGGCCCGATCCCTGAAATCACGACGATCTTGTCCTTCAGCAACATGGGTTGTCTCCTGGTTATGGTTCGTCTCGCGGGCGCGCCGTCAGCCGGCCGCCCGCAGGTGCCGCGCGCGATACGCGGCGAAGTCATGCGCCAGTTGCGCATCGGTGAAGCCGAAGCGCGCGATCGAGTAATCGTGCGCGGCGCGCTTGTCGCGGCCGTTGCGCGCCATCCAGGCCGTCATCGCCGCGCGCTGCGGCTCGTCCAGCGACATCCCCGCGAAGCGGTACACGGCTTCGGCCACGCCGAGCGGATCCGACACCGTGTCCTCGAACCGCACGTCGAGAAACCGCTCGGCCGGCAGCGCGTCGCGCGCCGCCATCGCCGCGCCGATCGCGCGCGCCATGCCGGCGTTCCACTGCGCGCCGACCGTGCGCGGATCCGGATCGTCCGCATACATCTGCCACAGCGTGTGCGCCATGCTCGCCATCGACGGAATCGTCTGCGCCGGGTCGCGATGCGTGAGCACGACCTGTGCCCGCGGAAACACGCGGCACAGCACGTCGAGCGCATGCAGATGCTGCGGCGTCTTCAGCAGCCAGCGCGCGGCCGCTGCGACGCCGCGTTGCGCCTTCTGCCACTGCAGGAACTGCAGCATCCGCTTCAGGTACGTATAGACCGGCGTCAGGTCCTGCTTCGCGAGCCACGCCGTATAGCCCGGCACGTTCGCGTACGAATCCATCGCGCACACGAACGAATGCTCCATCAGCATGAACTCCTCGTCGGCGAGCATCGCGTCGAGCGGATGGATCGCGAGGATCTGCG
The DNA here is from genome assembly GCF_024656005.1 of Burkholderia sp. SCN-KJ. Classification (NCBI taxonomy): domain Bacteria; kingdom Pseudomonadati; phylum Pseudomonadota; class Betaproteobacteria; order Burkholderiales; family Burkholderiaceae; genus Burkholderia; species Burkholderia sp. SCN-KJ. Next base: position 22,103 of record NZ_JANKOG010000038.1, on the reverse strand, counting down.
GAATGCAGTCGATCATCGTCGCGACCTCGGCCTGCGCGCGCGCGATGCGCACGCTGGGCGCGTCGAGCGTCTCGCCGGCGAGCGGCGCCGGATAGCGCGTTTCCCACCACGCGGCCGAATAAAAGCGCGGATCGACCGCGAGCAGCCGCTGCAGCAGCGTCGTGCCGGTGCGCGGCAGCCCGACGATCACGAGCGGATCGTCGATCTCGATGTCGGCGATCTCCGGATGACGGCCGAAGTAATCCTCGATAACGAGCCGGTTCACGAGCTGGCCGACGAGCTTCTCGCGCATCATCGCCACGCCGCGCGCCGACAGCTTCGCTTCGTCGATCAGCGACGCGCACATCACGTCGAGCGCCTCGCGATACGGGCCGTCGCCGAACGCGGTGAGGCCGCCCGTGCGCGACACGGCCTCGGCGATCAGCGCGTCGGCGTCGAGCTGGGTGCGGATCGGGTCGAGCGGCGCGTTCATGCGGCCTCCTTCAGCGCGGCGAGCTTGACGACGCGCGTGCGCGGATGCACCGGCTGCGCGGCGCCGACCCAGCGCCAGCAGATCGTGCCGGTGCGATGCCCGGCCGTATCGAGCCAGTTCGCGCCGCCCGGCCGCGACGCGGCGACCACCACCGTCACGCCGCCGTCGGCATTGAGCCGCGCGCTGTGCTTGTTCACGCAGATGTCGAAGTGCCGGTAGTCGAGCGACTCCATCCAGTAGTTGTTGAGCTGCACGTTCCAGAAATCGCAGTCGGGCACCGTGTCGACATCGATCACGAGCGCCTCGTCGTCGGCGAGCGACCAGCACGAGTGGTAGTAGTAGATGTTCGGATCGCCGCCGACCGACTGGCACAGCGCCTGGTCCGCAGGCGGCAGCGCGTTCACGTGCGAGCCGTAGCTCGCGGCCCAGTCGGCGAACAGCTTCGCCGTCTGCTCGACGAACTGCGCGGCGCGCGTGAGGCCGCCCTGCAGCACGAGCGGATCGAGCGGCGCCGGGCGATCGTGCGCGCCGATGCGTTCGATCTTCAGTTGCGCGGCCGTCTCCGCGCGCCGGTCGAGGAAGGTCTGGCGCACCAGCAGCGCGTTCGTGCCCGGCTCCATGCGCACCCAGTTGCCCGCGCGCGGCGTTTCGCTCAGCACGATCTCGAAGCTGCCGTCCGGCGCGAGCTCGAGCTGCTTCGCGTCGAGAAACCCGGTCTGCAGCATCTTGCCGTCCGTCTCGTAGCCGCCCTTCTGCGTGCCGAAGCTCAGGTATGCGACCGTGCCGCGCCGCCCCGTCACACGATATTCGCAGCGGCCGTCGAGGCGCGCGTACTGGTACAGGTTGTCCGGATTGTCGGCGCCGATCTTCGCGGTCTCGTGCGACGGCGAGAAGAAGCCGGGCCACGCGCCGTCCGCGAACTCGACGTGCATTTCGAGCGCGATGCGCATCAGCCGGCTCAGGTAGCGGAACCCTTCCGCACGCGTGAGCGGATCGTCCGGCGCCTCGGCGCGCAGGATCTGCTCGCCGCTGCGTTTCAGGGTGTCGCAGAAATCGGCCCAGGTCTGGCCCGAAAGCAATTGCGTGGCGCGTGTGTCGTCCGTCATGTGTCGTCTCCGCCGATGGTCGAGCGCTCACCTTAAGCGAGCGCCTCGCGTGCCACTTCGTCCGGGTGGACTAAGGAAAGATCCGCTGCCCGCCGCGCCGCGTGTTAGTCCACCCGGACGAAGAACGGCACCGCCCTCGCTCGATACCGTTGGCGTCATGCACGAAACGCCGCACATGTCGCGCGGCGCCGGCATGCAACAAGGAGACGAACGATGTTGACCCACTTGGAGCGACTGGAGGCCGAAAGCATCCACATCATGCGCGAGGTGGTCGCGGAAAGCGAAAACCCGGTGATGCTCTATTCGATCGGCAAGGACAGCTCGGTCATGCTGCATCTCGCGATGAAGGCCTTCTACCCGGCGAAGCCGCCCTTTCCGCTGCTGCACGTCGATACGACGTGGAAGTTCCGCGAGATGATCGCGTTTCGCGACGAGACGGCCGCGCGCCTCGGCCTCGACCTGCGCGTGCACGTGAACCCCGACGGCGTCGCGAACGACATCAATCCGTTCACGCACGGCTCGGCCGTGCACACCGACGTGTGGAAGACGCAGGGGCTCAAGCAGGCGCTCGACCACTACGGTTTCGACGCCGCGTTCGGCGGCGCGCGCCGCGACGAGGAGAAATCGCGCGCGAAGGAGCGCATCGTGTCGCTGCGTTCGGAGCAGCACCGCTGGGATCCGAAGCGCCAGCGCCCCGAGCTCTGGTCGCTGTACAACGCGCGCAAGCGCCGCGGCGAAAGCCTGCGCGTGTTCCCGATTTCCAACTGGACCGAGCTCGACATCTGGCAGTACATCCGGCTGCACGACATTCCGATCGTGCCGCTCTACTACGCGAAGGAGCGGCCGGTGGTCGAGCGCGACGGCGCGCTGATCATGGTCGACGACGAACGCCTGCCGCTGCGCGACGGCGAAGTGCCGCAGATGCGCAAGGTGCGCTTTCGCACGCTCGGCTGCTATCCGCTGACGGGCGCGATCGACAGCGACGCGAGCTCGCTCGACGCCATCCTGCAGGAGATGCGCGACACGCGCACGTCCGAGCGCCAGGGACGGCTGATCGACAGCGATTCGGCCGGTTCGATGGAAAAGAAGAAACAGGAGGGATATTTCTGATGGCACACGTACTCACCGCGCCCGGGGCACTTGCGCACACGACGCCCGACATCCACGCCGACGATGCGCAAACGAAGGACCTGCTGCGCTTCATCACGTGCGGCAGCGTCGACGACGGCAAGAGCACGCTGATCGGCCGCCTGCTCTACGAATCGAACATGCTGTTCGACGACCAGTTGACCCAGCTCGAAGCCGATTCGAAGAAGGTCGGCACGCAAGGCGGCGACCTCGATTTCGCGCTGCTCGTCGACGGCCTGTCGGCCGAGCGCGAACAGGGCATCACGATCGACGTCGCATACCGCTTCTTCGCGACCGCGCGACGCAAGTTCATCGTCGCCGACACCCCAGGCCACGAGCAGTACACGCGCAACATGATCACCGGCGCGTCGACCGCCGATCTCGCGGTGATCCTGATCGATGCGCGCAAGGGCGTGCTCACGCAAACACGCCGCCACAGCCATCTCGTCGCGCTGATCGGCATCAAGCGCGTCGTGCTCGCGATCAACAAGATGGACCTGGTCGACTACGATCGCGCCGTGTTCGAGCGTATCGATGCCGACTATCGCGCGTTCGCGGCCGAACTCGGCTTCGAGAAGATCGTCAGCATTCCGATGTCCGCGCTGCGCGGCGACAACGTGATCGCATCGAGCGCGCGGATGCCATGGTACGCGGGCCCGCCGCTGATGCGGCATCTCGACACGCTGCCGCTCGTCGAGCGCGTGACGCGCGACGAACCGTTCCGGCTGCCCGTGCAATGGGTCAACCGTCCGCACCTGAACTTCCGCGGTTATGCCGGCAGTATCGCGTCGGGCGAAGTGCGCGTCGGCGAACGCGTGCGCGTGCTGCCGTCCGGCAAGGAGAGCCGCGTTGCGTCGGTGATCACGCCGGCCGGCGAAGTCGATGTCGCGCGCGCCGGCGAAGCGGTGACGCTCACGCTCGCCGACGAGATCGACGTGAGCCGCGGCGACATGCTCGCGCGCGCCGACGCGCCGCCGGAAGTCGCCGACCAGTTCGAGGCGACGCTCGTGTGGATGCACGACGAGCCGCTGCTGCCGGGCCGGCCGTATCTCGTGAAGCTCGGCACGCAGACGGTCGGCGCGACCTGCGCGACGCCGAAGTACAAGATCGACGTGAACACGCGCGAGCATCTCGCCGCGCGCACGCTCGCGCTGAACGAGATCGGCGTGTGCAACCTGAGCTTCGACCGGCCCGTCGCGTTCGATCCGTACGACCTGAATCGCCACACCGGCGGCTTCATCGTGATCGACCGCTTCACCAACGACACGGTCGGCGCCGGGATGCTGCACTTCGCGCTGCGCCGCGCGCACAACGTGCACTGGCAGGCCGTCGACGTCGACCGCGACGCGCGCGCGGTGCAGAAAGCGCAGACGCCGCGCATCGTATGGCTGACCGGGCTGTCGGGCGCGGGCAAGTCGACGATCGCGAACCTCGTCGAGCGGCGCCTGCATGCGCTCGGCAAGCACACGTACCTGCTCGACGGCGACAACGTGCGGCACGGCCTGAACCGCGATCTCGGCTTCACCGAGGCCGATCGCGTGGAGAACATCCGGCGCGTGGCCGAAGTCGCGCGGCTGATGCTCGATGCCGGGCTCATCACGCTCGTGTCGTTCATCTCGCCGTTCCGCGCGGAACGCGACATGGCGCGCGCGCTGGTTCGTCCCGACGAGTTCGTCGAAGTGTTCGTCGATACGCCGCTCGCGGTCGCCGAGGAACGCGATCCGAAGGGTCTGTACAAGAAGGCGCGCAAGGGCGAACTGAAGCACTTCACGGGCATCGACTCGCCGTACGAGCCGCCGGCGCAGCCGGAACTGCGCATCGATACGGTGGCCGAGTCGCCGGAGGCCGCGGCGGAACGGATCGTCGCGTACCTGCTGCGCGAGCGAACCGCGTAAGCGGCGCCGGGGCGACGCATGCTGCGTCGCACCGGCACGGCCCGCGTCGTCTACTCCGTTCGGATGACGCGGGCGGCTGGCCGGTCGGTATGCTGGCTCGGGAGCATTCACCCCGACCCAGGAGAACACGAGCATGCGGATCGCGCTGGCGCCCGGCGACACGGCCGCACACGACAGCTTCGACGACGCGGCATGGACGGCCCGCGAACTCAGCGCGTGGCTCGGGCTCGTCTATCAGGGCCCGTCCGAGACGACGCCTTGGGCGGGCTTTCTCGAAGCGATGCGCGTGCGGCTCGACGCGAGCTTCACGACGCTCGTGCTGCGCAGCCCGCGCGGCACGCGGCGCGGGCTCATCATCAACGCATCGACCCACGGCCCGCTGCTGCCCGGCGAACCGTCGTACAGCGAAGAGTTCTACGCGCTGTGCCCGTTTCTCGACCACCCGCCCGGCCAGGTATTCACGGCCGACACGCTGTTCGGCGCGACGCGCTGGTGCGCGCACGATTTCTACCGGCAATACCTGCAGCCGCTCGACCTGCGCTTCATCCTCGGCGCGAACCTGCGCGGCGAGCGCGGCGTCCAGTGCGCATTCTTCGTGAGCCGCCCGCATCATGCGCGCGACTTCGACGCAGCCGAACGCGCGCAGGTCGCGACGCTGCTGCCGCACCTGCAGCGCGCGGTCGAGCTGCACGCGGCGCTCGACGTGCTCGACGCCGAACGCGCGCTATACGCGGGCACGGTCGACCGGCTCGACGTCGGCACCGCGATCCTCGACGAGGACGGCCGCGTGATCAAGCACAACCGCATCGCCGAGCGGCTGTTCGAGCAGCAGGACGGCCTGTGCCTGCGCCAGGAGCGGCTCCATGCGTCGTGCCCGCTCGACGAGCGCCGGCTGCAGAAGGCGCTGCAGGCCGCGCTCGAGCATTTCCGTGCGGGCGCGCTCGCACGCATCGAGGCCACCACGCTGTCGCGCCCCGGCGGCGCGATGCCGTTGAACGTGCTGCTGCGCCCGCTCGCGCCCTTTCACGGCGCGGAGGATCGCCAGCACCGGCCGGCCGTCGCGGTGTTCGTCCGCGATCCGGCGTCGTCGCCGCAGACCTCGCGCGACATGCTGCACCGGCTGTTTCGCCTCACGCCGATGGAAACCGAGATCGCGCTGCTGCTCGTCGACGGCCTGACGCTCGACGAAGCGGCCGCCGCGACCGGCATCACGAAGAACACCGCCCGTGCGCATCTGCGCGGAATCTTCGCGAAGACGGGGGCGACACGGCAGGCCGTGCTCGTGAAGATGCTGCTGAACAGCGTCGTGTCGATGGCATAGCGGGCCGCGCACGAAGCCGGCAGATTGCCGGGGAGAAGTGCGCCGCAGGGCAGATCCGAGCGGCACGCCGAGCCTCTGTCCGTTCATATCATCCGTCATCAGACGTGATTGTGCACGGCGACAACCTCCTGACATTTCCCAATATTTGACTATATTCCGGGTAAACTCGCGACGTCATATCCGGATCTCAGGCGTAATATGTCATATGACAACATACTACTTAGATCCCCACCCGAAGCGAACGCAGGCCGCTGCCCCGTTCGCCGCCCGCCCGGAGACTCCCTTGACCTCGCCCGCCCTGCCCGGCCGCTACCCGCTCGCATCCGCCGTCTCGAAAGTGAAATGGCACGTGCTGCCGCTCGTGCCGATCATGTTCATCGCGAACGATATCGACCGCTGCCGACGGCCTTCGGCTATCTGAAGCAACATACGGGTTCGATCGCGGGCGGCCGGGATGCGCTCGCGATCGCGTTCCTAGTCGCCACGGTCGCCGCGCCGTTCGCGCGTACGCACCGGCGCAGCGATCCGCCGCGCGGCCAGCCGGCCAACGAGTCCTTCACGCACACCGCAATGCTCCGCCATGCCGAACACTGACCGCCTGACCGTCGTCGTCTCGAATGCCGTCGACGGCGACCTCGCCACGTTCTCGCTCACGTCCGACGGCACGCTCGCGCCGCTCGCCCGCTACCCGGCCGGCGACCTCGCGATGCCGGTCGCCGTGCAGCCCGACCGCGCGCGGCTGTACGTCGCGACGCGCGGCGAGCAGCCGACGATCGTCGCGTTCCGCGTCGCGGCGGCGACCGGCGCGCTCGCCCGCATCGGCGCGACCGCGATCGACGCGAGCCTCGCCTACCTGTCGCTCGACCGCAGCGGCCGCTGGCTGCTCGGCGCGTCGTACGGCGGCCATTCGCTGAGCCTCTACGACGCCGCGCGCGTGCGCGACGGCGACGGCGCGCCGCTGCAGGTCGCGCACGGTATCGCGAACGCGCATGCGGTCGTCGTGTCGCCGGACAACCGCTTCGCGTACGTGAGCTCGCTCGGCTCGGACCGGATCTTCACGTTCGCGCTGATCGAGGATGCCGGCGGCCTGCGTATGGTCGAGCACGGCGAAACGCGTGTGCCGGGCGGCTTCGGGCCGCGCCACCTGCGCTTCGCGCGCGACGGCCGGATGCTGGTCGCGGTCAGCGAATTCCAGGCCACGCTCGCGACCTTCGCACGCGACGCCGACAGCGGCCGCCTCGGCGACGCACGGGTCAGCGCGCGCCACCCGGCCGTCGCCGGCCTCGCGCAAGGCCATGCGCGCCCGCCCGCGCCGACCGGGCCCGCCGTGTGGGCTGCCGATCTCCACCTGACGCCCGACGAGCGCTTCGCGTATGTGAGCGAACGCACGTCGAGCCAGTTGCTCTGCTATCGCCGCGATGCGGACGGCGCCTTCGACCCCGTACACGCGACGGCCACCGAAACGCAGCCGCGCGGCTTCGCGATCGATCCGTCGGGACGCTGGCTCGTCGCGTGCGGCGAGCAGTCGGAATACGTGTCGGTGTACGCGATCGCGCCGGACGACGGCACGCTGGCGTTGCACGCCCGCGTGCCGGGCGGCCGCGGGGCGAACTGGGTGGCGATTGTCTGACGGGTCCATCGACCGATGGATCGAATGATTGCTTGATCGACGCCGGGCGCACGACCGGCACCGGCCCGCGCCGCCCGGCGCGCCGTCAGCGCCGCTCGCTCGGCGCGACGCCGGTCCAGCGCTTGAACGCACGCGTGAAATTCGCGCGGTCGGTATAGCCGACCCGCGCCGCGATCTCGTCGACCGGCAGGCGCGTGCCCTCGAGCAACCGGAGCGCATCGCGCAGCCGGATCTCGTCGAGCAGCGCCGAATAGGTCGCACCGAATTCCGCGAGCTTGCGTTTGAGCGTGCGCGCCGACACATGCAGTTCGCGTGCGATTTCGTCCACCGACGGATAACCGGTCTCGCCGCAGATCAGCAGGTTGCGCACGCGCTCGACGATGCTTTCCGCATAGCCGAGCCGCGCGAGTTCGGCCTCGCATTGCTGGACGATCATCTGCGCGGTCTGCGCGTTCGCGGTGCCGATCGGCTCGTCGAGCAGCGCGGCGTCGCAGCGGATGCGGTTCGCGCTCGCGTCGAAATGACAGCGCGGCAGCCGCGCGCGATAGCGCTCGAACCACGGCGGCTCGGGCCACTCGAAATGCAGCTCCGCGCGCGACTGCAGCGTGCGCCCCGGCGCGGGATCGAGCAGCGAGTTGAACAGGATCGCCGTCTCGACCAGGAAGTTTTCCACCGCGAACTGGCGCAACCGGCCGAGCGGAAACGCCTCGAGCACGTCGATGTCGACGATCCCGTCGAGCTCAGCGAGCCGCACCGAAAAGAACGGCACGCGCGTCGGCAGGTAGCGGATGCCGAGCGCGATCGCCTCGCCGAGCGTTGCGCAACTCATCAGCCCGAAGCCGATCAGCCCGGATTTCGTGAGGCTGCTGCGCAGGCCGATCTCGATCGCGATCGACGGATCGTCCGTCGCCTCGAGCAGGTTGAACACGATCGCCGCCTGCTGCAGCGGCGTGATGCGCGCGTCGGGCTGCGCGAGCCGCTCGCGCTCGACGCCCGAGCCGGCGAGAATCCGGCCGCCATCGATGCCGCGCTCCTCGGCGAGCATCAGCATGAACAGCGCATACGCGGACGATACCGTCGCCTTGTTCAGCTGGCGCGCGGCATCCGGGGCGGACAGGGCCATGCGGCGGACTCCGGAGCGATTTCGGCGGATTGTAGCGCTGCTGGCCCGTAATGACACCGCAGCGGCATTCTAGCCGCCCGATGCGGCATCGCACGCCCGTGCACCGGCCACCGTGACCCGAAATGACACCATCATTGGCACCGGCGGCCCTCGCGTGTGCTCCGGGGCGCGCCTATGCTTGTCACATCGGCATTGCGCCCCACTCTTTCCGCACGGATTCCGGTCGATGAGCCAACCCGCACGAACCGTCTTTCGCCACGACGCCGACAAGGTCGCGTATGTCCGCCGCGAGGTCAACGCCGCGAGCGACGCGATCCGCGCGCGCTTTCCGCTGCTCGACAACCAGAACCTCGTCGGCGCGACCGTGATGGCCGTGTCGGTGGGCGCGATGCTCGCGATTGCGTGGCTGTATGCGCGCGGCGCGATCGCGTGGTACGTCGCGTTGCCGCTCGCCGCGTTCGTCACGTCGCTGATCCACGAACTCGAGCACGACCTGATCCACCTGATGTACTTCAAGAAGACGCCATGGGCCTATCACCTGATGATGGCGCTGTGCTGGCTCACGCGGCCGGGCACGATCAACCCGTGGACGCGCCGGCGCATGCACCTGCATCACCACAAGGTATCGGGCGGCGAATCGGATCTCGAGGAATTCGGCATCACCAACGGCGAACGCTGGGGCGTGAAGCGGCTGCTGATGATCGCGGACGGCATGCTCGCCGTCGTGCTGCGGCCGGATGCGATGCGCCGCAAGGTCAAGCAGTACGTGGCCGCGCAGCCGGTGCAGGATGCGGCCGAGCGCGCGCAATTGCGCGTCGAGCAGGTATCGTCCTACATGCCGGTCGGTCACGCGTACTACGCGCTGTGGCACGCGTTCATCGTGTATCACGCCGGCCTGTTCGCGCTGCATGCGTTCGGCCATGCGGTGACCGTGCCGGCCGTCGTCGAGCGCGTGATGAGCGTCGTCGATTTCCTCGCGGTCGTGTGGCTCGGGCCGAACTTCGTGCGCAGCTTCTGCATCAACTTCGTCAGCTCGAACATGCATTACTTCGGCGACATCGATTCGCGCAACGTGATCCAGCAGACCCAGGTGCTGAACCCGTGGTGGATGCTGCCGTTCCAGCTGTTCTGCTTCAACTTCGGCAGCACACACGCGATCCATCACTTCGTGGTGCGCGATCCGTTCTACATCCGGCAGTTGACCGCGCGCACCGCGCATGCGGCGCTGCGTGAAGTCGGCGTGCGGTTCAACGATGTCGGCACGTTCAGGCGCGCCAATCGCTGGGGCGCGTATCGTCCGATTCGCGGTGCGCGCGGCGTGCAGCGGGCCGACGCGTAACGGCGGGCAGGCGGCGCGGCTCGCGGCGCGGGTCCCGTCAGTCGGTCAGCTGGTCAGTCCTTCAGCGCCGATCGCCGGCATCGGTCCCTGCCCGCGGATCCATGCCCGGTTCGCGAGTTCGGCCATTTCCTTGTCGCCGCGGCTGTCGCCGTACGCGAACAGCTTCGCGGGCGGCTGATTTCCCCACCAGCCGCGCAAGCGCACGACCTTCTGCGGCCCCCAGCAGTTCTCGCCGTTCAGCCGCCCGGTAAACGTGCCGCGCTCGAACGCGAGGCGCGTCGCGAGCACCGTGCCGATGCCGACCGTCTTCGCCCACTTCTCCAGATACAGCGACGGAGACGCGCTGACCAGCACGACTTCATGCCCGCGCGCCTGATGCTCGCGCACCCGTTCCAGCATGTCCGGACGCACGAGGTTCGGCAGATAACCATCGACGAAGCGGCGCGCGAGCGCGTCGAGCGCGTCCTCGCGGATCGGCCCGAACGCAAACCATGCGAACTTCGCCTTCGCGTCGCCGCGCGACAGGAGGCCCGCCTTCATCGCGACGATCCACGGCAGCGCGCGCAGCCCGGCCCATGCGAAACGCGGCGTGCCGACCGCGTAGCGGACGAAATGACGGAAGCTGTCGGTGGTCGTGATGGTGCCGTCGAAATCGAATGCGGCGACGATGCGGTCGGTCATGGAGAGGCGGGAAAGCGGTGAGATGCCCGGGAAGATAGCAGAGTCGCGCCGCCGTGCGTGCGGGCACCGGCGCGACTGGCGGCACGGCTCGATACGCGATCGCGTCAGTTCGCGCTTTTTCGAAACAACGAGACATACCCCGCGAGCATCGGCAGCAACGACCCGCTGACCCGGTTCAGCCACGTCTCCCCGGCCGCCCTCCACACCCGCACCGAATGCACGTCGTGCGAGCGTCGCTGGAAGGTTTTGGGGCCGGTTCCGGCCGATCGTCGAACGGAGTGGCGGGAGGCCGCCAGAGTTTGCTATACTCTCGTTCTTCCGGAGAGATGGATGAGTGGTTTAAGTCGCACGCCTGGAAAGCGTGTATAGGTTAATCGCCTATCGGGGGTTCGAATCCCCCTCTCTCCGCCAGAATCAATGAAAAGGCCCCGCAAGATCGATCGATTTTGCGGGGCTTTTTTGCGACATGCGACGTGGAATCAAATCGCGTTGGCCGCCCTCTTCCCTGCTTCCGCGACCGATCCTGGCAACGGGCCAGTCGCCGCGCGGTTGTTCCGTGCCCCTGTCACGCCGGCGCGCCCCCTGGAGGCGTTAGAGCGTCGACCCGACATCGACGTTTTCGTCACGGCGTACCAGACCGACAGCGTGTGGTTGCCGATCGCCCGTCGCTTCGAAGACGTGCTGTCGGTATCCATCGGGTTCGACAGCATTCTCCTTATTCGTCTAGCCGTCCGATAGATTCGCCATATATGCGCGTATGTATTGCACGAAACAAAATGGCGTCGCTCTATCAAACCAATGGACGTACGGTCCTGCAAATTTCACTGCCCCCTTCAATTTCGTCCCAATCGAAAGCAACAGCTCGCGCATAACCACGATGGGTTGCCAGAATCTCAATCGCCGCCCAACTTTCCGTAACGATTTGTGAACTTCGTTGATTCAGAGTATTCACTTATCACGGGATCGCTGACAGTCGATGAAGCTAGCAGACGTGTACTAACCAAATCCGCAAAACATAGTGCACGCGCCGAAAAACGCTGATCCGAGGTTTCGTACAGTCGTAGTTTTCTTATTGAAGCCAGACGCATCTCGATAAGCATCGAATCTTCTCAAAAAGATGCCGGAAGCAGCATTGAGAAAATCTTTAAGGATCGTTGCCACACAGTTACCGCATCGAACTGACTTCGGTATGATTTTTTGTGCAATCAAGCGCGGGGATCGTCACCTCCCATTTTCCATGGTGCGACACCAATTTAAATAGAACACTCGAATATATCGCCGTTTATTCCAAAAGATAAAGTTACCGCAATTACGCAGCTCCGATGTTCCGATATTCGGTGATGGTCGGGCGCGTTTTCCATGAACCGGGGTGACGAATGGGCCGGGAAGTCTTGCTGAAGGTGCTGCGCGGCGGCTACGCGCAGTTCGATCGCATCATCAAACTTGACACGCCGCTCGGCGACGACTGGCTCGTGCCGCTGTACGTCAAGATCAACGCGCGGCTCGGCCGCAATTTCGAGGTAACCGTCGACGCATCGTCCGTCGCGGGCGACAAAATCAAGCTCAACGCCCTGATGCTGCAACCTGTCACGCTCTGGATCCGCCAGACGGGCGGCCGCTATCTGCCGATCCACGGCTACGTGCAACGCGCCCGTCGCGTCGGAAACGACGGGGCCGTCTCGTATTTCCAGCTCCAGTTCTCCTCCTGGTTGAGCTTTTTGAAACTCGGCAGCGATCGGCGCGACTGGCAGGAAGCCAGCGGCTGGCAGATTCTCACCGACGTATTCGGCAAGCATCCGCAAGCTTCCGGCAACTATGGTCACGAACTGCGCACGGCGATGCGCTCGTATTCGCACCGCGTGCAGTGGGAAACCGACTGGAATTTCGTGCATCGGAGCCTGGAGGAGGTCGGTGTGTTTCCGCGCTTCGATTTCGCGCAGGACGGCAAGTCGCACGAGGTCATCATGATGGACGACCTGTATTTCGGGCCTTCGCTGCCGAATGCGGAGATGAAGTTCAGCCATGCGGGCACCGACGAGGATTTCGACGGGCTCACCCAGTTGAGCGAACAGCAGGACGTCCAGAGCGCAACACTCACGCTCGGAACGGCCGACTACAAGCGGCCGGACCTCGACAAACAGGTCAGCACGCCGGCGGCGGATCTGGATGATTTGCCCGGTCAAGGCGAAGACTATCTGTATACGGGCTCGCAGGCCTGGGCCAAATCCGATGTCGGACAACAACAGGCCCGCATTCGAACCGAAGAATGGGCTTCGCGTGCGAAGCGCTATTTCGCGATCGGCAGTCCGCGCTACGCGCTGCCCGGCTACTGGTTCAGGGTATCCGGGCATCCTCTGTTCGATGCGCTGCCAGCGGACGAGCGCGAGTTGTCGATCATCGCGAGCGACTGGCTGATTCAGAACAACGTGCCGGGAATGGATGCGCTCACGCGATTCCCGCGCAGCCTGCGCAGCGAAATCGAACAGGCCCAGTCCGCCGGAGCCGGTACGACCGTGAGCCACCGCGATGGCGGCGTCGGATTCTTTCACGTCGAGATCGAAGCGCAGCGCCGCAAGACACCCTTTCGCAGCCCGTTCGAGCATCAGAAGCCGGAGATGCACTTGCAGACGGCGATCGTCGTAACCGACAGCAACGAGGAAATCGTCACGGACGACGGCAACCGTGTGCGGGTGCGGACATCGAACAGCCGGAACGATCGCAATACGAAGTCGACGTCGTGGATTCGGGCGGCGATGCCGGACGCAGGCGCAAGGCGCGGCGGTTATTTTCCGTTGCGCAAGGATGATCAGGTGCTCCTGGGCTTCGTGAACGGCGATTGCGACCGGCCGGTCATCATCTCGCGATTGCATGGTGGCGCAACGATGCCGGTATGGCATACCCACGGCCTGCTGTCCGGCTTCCGCTCCCGCGAATATGGTGGCGACGGATTCAACCAGCTCGTCATGGATGACGCGAGCGGTCAGAACCGGGTCCACCTTTACTCGTCGAGCTACAGCTCTCATCTGCATTTGGGCTATCTGATCGAGCAGAGCGACAACACGCGCGGCACGTTCCTCGGCAACGGGTTCGACCTGAAATCCGGCGCGTACGGCGCGGTGCGCGCCGAGCAAGGCCTGTATGTGTCGACGCAGCCGGCCACCGCGCAGCCGCTGAACGTAACGGCCGCAACCGAGCCGCTCGCCGGCGCGGAAGCCGTGTTCGAAACCGCGTCGAGGGCCAGCGAAACGAACCGCGCCGAAAGCCTGCAGGACGGCCAGGCCGCGCTGAAGTCGTTCACAGACGCGACGCAGCGCACGGTCGCTGGCGCGACCGGCGGTGGCCGCACGGCTGGCGGCGGCACCGGCAACGCGAATGGTTTTGCGAAGCCGGTGATGCTGCTATCCAGTCCTGAAGGGATCGCCGCGTCGACGCAGCAATCGGTGCATGTCACGGCAAACCAGCACGCGAACGTCGTGGCAGGCAGGAACATCAACCTGGCGGCCGGCAAGGCGTTGCTGGCCAGTGTGCTGGACAAGATCAGCCTGTTCGCGCAGAACCTCGGCATCAAGATTTTCGCCGCAAAGGGGCCGGTAGACATTCAGGCACAGAGCGGCGCCGTTTCGCTGGTCGGCCTGCAGGACGTGAAGATCGAAAGCGCGGACGGACGTCTGATTCTGACGGCCGCGGAGGAAGTGTGGATCGGCGCGGGTGGCTCGTATATCCGCATCAAGGGCGGGCTGATCGAGAACGTGACGACCGGGCAGATCCTCGAAAAATGCGGAAGCTGGGACAAACCGGGGGGTGCGAGCAGAACGCTTCGCGATCCGTTGCAGACAACGCCGGTGTCGACCGATGGCGGCCGCGGCTCGCTCTTCTCCGGCTAACGCCGCACCGGCCACCACCCGAGCAGCAAGAAAAACGAGAACCGAGAGATTCCGGGAATCATGAGCAATAGCCACCCTACCCCGAAGCCCATCGCGCCAGCCCAGCCGGCGTCTCCTCCGAGCACACCGCTGAACTGGGCTTTTCCGTTCACGCCGGTCGGCAAGGATGACCCGGCCAACCCGATGACCTATATGAAGGCATTGGCAGCCGCCGAGGACGGGTTCTATCCGTTGGGCGCGAACGGCATGTGGCACGGCGGCATCCACTTCGACCAGAACACGGCGGCGCGATTGAAGCAAGGCGACGGGATCCGCGCGATCGCCGACGGTGACGTCGTCGCGTACCGGCTGGACAGCAAGTATCCGGAGCAGCGCTATCAGGACGGCCGACACGCGTTGTACTCGACGGGTTTCGTGTTGATCCGTCATCGATTGCAGTTGCCACCTGTGCCCCCACCGCCGAAGGCGAACGCGGCAAAGGATTCCTCAATGCAGACGGCGACATCATCGACCACGCCCACGCCGCCCGCTCCGTCGGCGACCAAGAACGCGACTGCGAGCAAGCCGGCACCGGACGAAACGCTGACGTTCTTCAGCCTGTACATGCATACGATGGACTGGAACACATACCAGTCTGAGGCTGAACAGGCGAAAGTCGCACCTGTAGGCCGGTCCGGGCCGAACATCGGACCGATGCGGTATTGGGAGGGCGATCGCTACTATGTCGTCGGCAACAAGGCAAACGACAAGCAGAACGCTCCGCGGCCGAAAGTGCCGGTATCGTCACTGCGCAAGACGATCAACCGCGACGTGCTCGGGGAATTCATCCAGAGCGATTTCAAGAAACTGCCGGAACCGGAAGAAAGCGACAAGGATGCGACGCCGCTCCCGCCCCCGATCACGGGCATCCGCATCCGCGATCTGCCGAACGGCAAGATCATCGGCATTCTGCCGCGGGGGTCGGAGTTGACCATATCGGACACCGACGAACGGGCACAAGCGAAACCAGGCTGGGCGAAAATCAAGTCCATCAAGTCGGGCACGCCAGCCGCGGCGGTCGTCGGCGCGCCGGCGTCGCCGCACGCGCCGTACGGATACGTCTTCCTCGGGGAACTCGATCCGATCGTCGACCCGAAGCCGCTAGACGCGGTCGTCGTGCTGAAGCAACCGTACAGGGTGAAGGGCGGCGACGTGATCGGCCGGCTCGGCCACTATCTGCGCTACCCGGATGCGAAGCTGCTGCCGCCGAAACCGAACCGGTCGCTGCTGCACCTCGAAGTATTCGCAGGCCCCGAGCTCGAATCGTTCATCCAGAAGAGCCGTGATCGCGCAAAGCATCTGCCGGCGTCCAAAGCGTTCCTGGAAATCTCGCCCGGAGCGCAGCTGGTTACCCATTTGCCGGAACCCGCTCACAAGCTGCAACCGGGCACCAAGCTCGTACCGGTCGCCGCCGACGCAAAGGGAAAGTGGGTGAAGGTACAACCGAAGACGGCCGCCCCTGGACACGGCAATCGTCGCACGAAGCCGGTTTTCTACGACACCGGTACGCCTGTATGGGTCGACGGAAGCCTCGCCAATACGACCCTCACCACGATCGTGCCCGCCTGGAAGGACTTCCCGCTGAGCTTTTCGAGTGCGAAAGGCCCGGGAGCGGATTTCCGCGCCGTGTTTCGCACCGTCGATCTGGACAAGAACATCGCGCAGGACGACCAAGGGCGTCGCTGGTATTACGTGACGATCGGCACCAGGGACGGCGGCACGCGTGACGGATGGGTGTGCGAACAAGATCATCCGCTCGTGCGCATGTGCGGGCCGTGGGACTGGCCGGGCTTCGCGCTGATCGACAACAGCAGCATCACGCCGCTCGACATGCTCAAGCGTTACATCTACGTCGCCGAGCAGTTCCTGGTCGACGAAGACAAGAGCGAATTCGAGACGAGCGCAGCGACGGTCAACAGCAGCCCGCTCATCGCGAAACTCGAAAAGGCGATCGACGCGAACCACGACGGGAAAGTAACCGCCCAGGAACTGAAGCACGCGCAGGAAACCCCGTGGACGGCGGAAGCCCTCTCCCACCTCGTCGTACGGGGCGAGAGCGAATGGGGCGGCGGCCTGGGCAAGTGGGAGGCGTTGTCTCCGCTGATGAAGAAGCTGCTCTGGCTGTGGAAGACCGAAATCGAGCGGATCGGAAAATTGCAATGGTGGGAGCAGGTCACCGGTGTGGAGGGGTTCCCGAAGGAGCCCATTCCGTGGCACTTCCATCCGATCGGGATTGTCGGCAATTTCATCGCCAAGCCTGTCACTGGCGAAAATCACTTCACGGAAGAAGACGCTAGGGACGCACTAAAATACATTTTCGACAAGTATGGACGTACTATCGCCGAGACGGTTGAGCGTATGTATCGGACGGAAACGAGGCACTTCCAATCGAGCCAATATCGCCGATGCGGAACAGGCGGCATGGAAGTGCATGGCCCAGCACCGTACTACGGATGGACTCCCGATTTTTACAGCGAACCGCCAATTGGAACATGGGCAGCCTTTGAAGGTGCCGGCCTCAGCGGCGTAGGCGGAAATGCGCAAGTTACGAATAAAAAGAAAGTGTTCGTCGCAGTTTCGTCAGTGCGCGTCGGCATGGAATTCAAGGCCAAGTACATCGTGCACTATAATGGAAATTACGCACGATGGTTTTCAACCGACGCAAATGCACAATCGATTTACAGAAAAACACTCGAATCCATAACACCGCGAATCGTAAATTCATTTCAATGACCCAGCATGAGAATCGTTGACAAAATCGTAACACTCACTCTCCTCCTGATTATTTCATGTGGCGGCCGTGCCTCAGCTGATATCTGCAGAAGCGAATTAAGAGAGCTGGTCGTACCTCCACTTGAGCACGTTGCGATGAACAAGAAGGACATCCAAGCTGATATTGAGGATGTGTCCGATGGAGTCTATAGCGTCCGACTATATGTCGCTGCGGACAGCCCCGACAATCTCGACAAGCAAGTGTCCATTGGCTGGATCAATTTGGATACAAATTCGATGAAGGCGTTGGATGTGACACGAGACCCCGAGCATCCAGACACACTGAAGGTTAATGCGGAAAAGTACCGAAAATTCATTTCAGATTGTATCCGCAAGCCATCGAAGGCAGCTTCGATCTGCAACGAATTCAATAATCAAGCCTCGAAGCTTGCTGTTGACATACCTCAATCGAAAAGCGGGATGGCAGTCATTGGAAGCGGTCGCCTTCAGTTCTATTCAGCACCAGATTACGCGTGCAAAACGCCAGGAGTTTTTATTTTGACTGGAGAATCCGTCGACGCGTACACTAGTTATCATGGATTCACGTTTGTCGCTTACCAAAACTCGAAGAAGACCAGCCCCGTTCGCGGCTGGGTAAGAAGTAGCCGACTGCGATCCAGCAGCCTTGACACTGACCGGCTGCAACCGGCTGTTAGCGAAACCACCAAATGATGGATCTCATCCGCATCGGTGACAACACCGATCACGGCGGCAAGGTCGAAACCGGCTCAAACACGATGCTTTTCGACGGCCGAAGTGCCATGCGCTTCTTGAGATTTATTATCCCGATCTTCTTGGCTTGCAGTGCCAACGCTTTTTCCAAGGGTGTCGATTTCACCATTGAAGACAAGGGACTGAGCGACGTTCGCGGGAAAGCAGTTTCAGCCGTTTCAAAAGACACATCGTTTTCACCATTCAAAAACTTGGGCTGCAAGCTTACCGGGAAAGAGATTTCGCTAACCTCACTCCCGATCCGCACATACTTTCTAACAACATCCAACGCTTGCGGCTGGGGAGCAGCCGTTGGTCCGATTTGGATTGTGGATGAATCGCACGGGAAGGTAATCCTGAGCACCGGAGGTTATGCCATAGAAGTTCGCCGGCGCACCAGGAATGGATTCCGGGATATTGACGTGAATTCTGAAATCGGCGGAGAACCGAAGAGCACCCTTTACTCATTTAAAAAGGGAAAATATATGCCATCAAAATCCCATGGCAAGTCGAGGCACTACTGATGACCTTTTGGCGCCCCCCCCTTCGACCATGATGAATCTGATTCGCATCGGCGACGACACCGACCACGGCGGCAAAGTCGAAACGGGCTCCACGACCATGCGTTTCGCTGGCCGCTACGTCGCCCGCAAGGGCGACCGCGTATCGTGCCCGCAGCATCCCGACGTCTCGCCCAACATCATTGAGGAAGGCGATTCATCGATGATGGACGGAGGCACCCCGATCGCGCGGCACGGCCATCGCGCGACGTGCGGCTGTCACCTGATTTCGAGTCTCACGTGACCGGCTCCACAAGTGTTGTTCGCACGACGTGAAGCGATCATCGCTGGATCTCTGCGTTGCTTGTCTTCGATCGCAGGCAAAAACATGACGCCGCTTGAATGCCCAGGAAATCAAGCGCCTTCGCTGTCGGTGCACCGAGATGCCCCCCTCACGGATGCCGAATGTAATCTACCAACGCCCGCGTATACTCATCCGGCTGCCGATCGAGCAGGCTGACCGCGATCGCCACCGCGAACCCCGCCGGCACGCCGAACACGCCTGAACTGATCGGCTCGATCCCGAACCATGTCTGCCCGGCGAATCCGGTGAGCTGCGTGAAGTACGGATAAGTCGACACGATGTAGTACACGCACACCGCGAGCCCCGTCACCATCCCGGCGATCGCACCGCGCGTCGTCGTCCGCTTCCAGAACACCCCAAGCACGAGCACCGGAAAGAAACTCGACGCAGCGAGCGAAAACGCCGCCCCGACCAGAAACAGGATCTTCCCGGTATTGAGCGACGCGACATACGACGCGAACAGCGCGACACCGAGCAGCAAGACCTTCGAGATCGTCACGCGCCGCTGGCTCGACGCATCCGGCGCGACCATGCAGTAATAGACGTCGTGCGACAGCGCATTCGCGATCGTCAGCAGCAACCCGTCCGCGGTCGACAGCGCAGCAGCCAGCGCACCGGCCGCGATCAACCCCGACACGACATACGGCAGCCCCGCGATCTCCGGCGCGGCGAGCACGACCATGTCCGGCTGCATCTGGATCTCGGACCAGTGCACGATGCCGTCGCGAACCACCTCGACGACGCTGATCAGGTCCGGCTCGAAGTGATGCCACTGCGTGACCCACGCGGGCAATTCAGCAGTCGGCCGCCCGACGAGGTTGGTCAGGATCTCGTACTTGATCATCACCGCGAGCACCGGCACGCTCAGGTAGAACAGCGCGATGAAGAACAGCGTCCAGCCGACCGAGCGCCGCGCGGATGCGACCGACGTCGTCGTGTTGTAGCGCGTGAGGATGTGCGGCAGGCTCGCGGTGCCGAGCGACAGGCACAGCAACAGCGCAAGGAAATTCCGCTCGCGCGGCTTGCGGTCGTCGTCGTTCGCCGCGGGAAACGGCTCGTGCATCGGCACGGGCGGCTCGGCGCGTGCCAGCAGGTCGTCGCGCGCCTGGGTCCAGGTCACGCGCGCCGCCGTCGGGTCGCGCGGAAAGTCCGCCAGCTCGCGCTCGCGCTGGTTGATCTCGCGCAGCGGCCCGTTGTGGCGCCGCAGGTCCGCGAGCTGGTCGACGAGTTGCCGGCGTGCGTCCGCATACGATGCGGGCAAGCGATCGAGCTGCGCCTGCACGGCCGCCGCCTGCCGGCGATACGCATCGCGCACCTGCTGCTCCTCGGCCGCGTCGCGCAGCTGCGCCTCGCGCGCCGCAACACGTTCCATCAGCTTGCCGTAATTGAACTGCGGCACCGGCCCGATCCCGTTCTTCATCGCGATCAGCGACACGGGAATCAGGATCGCGCTGATCAGGATGATGTACTGCGCGACCTGCGTCCACGTGACCGCGCGCATTCCGCCGAGAAACGAACACACGAGAATGCCCGCGAGCCCGCAGAAGATCCCGATCGCGAAATCGACGCCGATGAAGCGCGTCGCGATCAGCCCGATCCCCTGGATCTGCGCGACCAGATAGACGAACGAGCAGAGGATCGCCGCGCCGGCCGCGAGCGCGCGCACGGCGGTGCTCGAAAAACGCGTGCCGAGGAAATCGGGAATCGTGTAGCGCGCGAGCTTGCGCACGTACGGCGCAAGCAGGAACGCAACGAGGCAGAACCCGCCGGTCCACCCCATCACGTACGCGAGCGCATCGTAGCCGGTTGCGTAGAGCGAGCCGGCAAGGCCGATGAACGACGCCGCCGACAGCCAGTCGGCCGCCGTCGCCATCCCGTTGAACGCGGATGGCACGCGCCGCCCGGCCACGTAGTATTCGACGAGATCGGACGTGCGCGACAGCAGCCCGATCACCGCATACACGGCAATCGGCACGAACAGGAACACATAGCCGATCCACACGCCGGAACCGGTCGCGCGCTCGATCCGCCACAGCAGCAGCACGAACCCGAGGAAGCCGAGTGTGTAAAGCGCGTACGCGCGAATCAATCGATGCGTCAGCATGGATCAGCGAGCATGATGCGCATTGCCCGCGTGCGCGGCATGTTCGTCGTACGCGCGCCGCAACATGCGGTCCGCGCGTTGCATCAAGCCGATGTAGACGACGATCAGCACGAGATACACGAGAATCGCGCCCTGCGCGCCGACATAAAACGGCAGGCTGAAACCGGCGAAGCGAATGCCCGCGAGTGCGGGCGCGAAAAACGGCACGACGAACGACACCGTGAAGCCGATCGCCATCAGCACCAGGATCAATGCGACGTTGAAGCGCCAATAGCGCGCATGGGCACGCGCGAGCGGCTCGGGAACGGGCGGCGGCGCGACAGGCGCCGGACGGTGCGGAACGGTCATGCCGTTATTTAGCAAAAAGCCCCTGCGCGGGCAATCGGGATTGCCGCGCAGGGGCCCGTACGCGCAACGTGCGCAACAGGCGCGATCAGCGCACTTCGGCGAGCTGCTCGAGGATCGCCGGATTCTCGAGCGTGGACGTGTCCTGCGTGATCGCCTCGCCCTTCGCGAGCGAGCGCAGGAGACGCCGCATGATCTTGCCCGAGCGCGTCTTCGGCAGGTTGTCGCCGAAGCGGATGTCCTTCGGTTTCGCGATCGGCCCGATCTGCTTGCCGACCCAGTCGCGCAGCGCCTTCGCGAGTGCCGCCGCTTCCTCGCCTTCCGGACGCGAACGCTTCAGCACCACGAACGCGACCACCGCCTCGCCGGTCGTGTCGTCCGGGCGGCCGACCACCGCCGCTTCCGCAACCAGCTCGTGCGAGACCAGCGCCGACTCGATCTCCATCGTGCCGAGCCGGTGGCCCGACACGTTCAGCACGTCGTCGATGCGGCCCATGATCGTGAAGTAGCCGGTGTCCTTGTCGCGCACCGTGCCGTCGCCGGCGAGATAGAGCGTGCCGCCGAGTTCTTCCGGGTAGTAACTCTTCCTGAAGCGCTCCGGGTCGCCCCAGATCGTGCGGATCATCGCCGGCCACGGACGCTTGACGACGAGAATCCCGCCTTGCCCGTTCGGCACGTCCTGGCCGGTT
>NZ_JANKOG010000037.1:0-45194 GCF_024656005.1 Burkholderia sp. SCN-KJ | reverse complement strand
GTGGTAGATATCGTCGAGAAACGCGTTGAGCGCCATCACGCGCTGCTCGATGCCGAGCGACAGCCGGCTCCATTCCGCGCCCGAGATGATCCGCGGCACGATGTCGAACGGAATCAGGCGCTCGGCGGCCTGCGCGTCGCCGTACACGGCGAACGTGATGCCCGTCCTGCGGAACACGCCTTCCGCATCGTGGGCCTTCTGGGCGAGGCTTGCAGGGTTCTGCGTGTCGAGCCATGCCTTGACTCGCGAGTAGGGCGGGCGAACCTGATCGCCTGCAAGCATTTCGTCAAACGGTGC
The DNA here is from genome assembly GCF_024656005.1 of Burkholderia sp. SCN-KJ. Lineage (NCBI taxonomy): Bacteria > Pseudomonadati > Pseudomonadota > Betaproteobacteria > Burkholderiales > Burkholderiaceae > Burkholderia > Burkholderia sp. SCN-KJ. The sequence goes on along the minus strand of NZ_JANKOG010000037.1, from coordinate 44,897 downwards.
CATTGAATTTTCTCTTTTTCTGCGAGGCGGCCTGCTTCGGGCCGCAGGCCGTCCCCCGATTGCGCGTCGACTCAGTTGTCGCCCTTCTCGAGCACTTGCCGTGTCAGCGTGACCGACGGAATCGTCGGCTTGAGCAGCCCACGACGCGCGCGACTGCTCAACCACTTCCAGCCGGCCACGAGCAGCAGTGCGACCAGCGGGATCGACGCGATCGTCCACGTCCCGTTCGGGTAGTCGAACGCCATCAGCACCAGTACGCCGAGCAGGAACAGCAGCGTGAGCCACGATGTGACGGGCGCGCCCGGCATCCTGAACGGCACGTCCTCCACCTCGCCGCGCCTGACCGCCGCGCGGAACTTCATCTGGCACACGACGATGAAGCCCCACGTGCTGATGATGCCGAGCGACGCGATGTTCAGCACGATCTCGAACACGCTCGACGGCACGAGATAGTTGAGCAGCACGCCGACCACGTAGATCGCGACCGTCACCAGAATGCCCGCGTACGGCACGGATTGCGCGCTCATTCGGCCGAGGAACGCCGGGGCCGAGCCGCCCATCGACAGCGAACGCAATACGCGCCCGGTCGAATACAGGCCCGAGTTGAGGCTCGACAGCGCCGCCGTCAGCACCACCAGGTTCATCACCGAGCCGATGCCCGGCACGCCGAGCGCGCCGAAGAACGTGACGAACGGGCTCTGGCCCGCCTTGTATGCGCTCCACGGCAGCAGGCAGACCAGCAGCACCACCGACGCGACGTAGAAGATCGCGATGCGCCAGATCACGTTGTTGATCGCGCGCGGCAGCACCTTGCGCGCGTCCTTGCATTCGCCGGCGGCCGTGCCGACCAGTTCGACGCCCGCGAACGCGAACACCACGCCCTGCACCAGCACCAGCGCCGGCATCAGTCCGTGCGGAAAGAAGCCGCCGTTGTCGGTGATCAGATGCATGCCGGTGTCACGGCCGGCGACCTGCACGCCCGTGCCGAGGATCACCGAGCCGATGATGAGAAACAGCACGATCGCGGCGACCTTGATCAGCGCGAACCAGAACTCCATCTCGGCGAACCACTTCACGCCGATCAGGTTCATCGTCGCGACGATGCAGAGCGCGACGAGCGCGAAGATCCACTGCGGCACGGCCGCGAACGGCGCCCAGTAATGCATGTACAGCGCGACGGCGGTGATGTCGACGATGCCGGTCATCGCCCAGTTCAGGAAGTACATCCAGCCCGCGACGAACGAAGCCTTCTCGCCGAGGAATTCGCGCGCGTACGACACGAAGCTGCCGCTGCTGGGGCGATGCATCACGAGTTCGCCGAGCGCGCGCAGGATCAGGAACGAGAACGCGCCGCACACCAGATAGACGATCGCGAGCGACGGCCCGGCGGCCTGCAGACGGCCGCCCGCGCCGAGGAACAGACCGGTGCCGATCGCCCCGCCGATCGCGATCATCTGCACCTGTCGATTGCCGAGGGTCTTGTGGTAGCCGGCTTCGTGCGATTCGAGCCAGCTGCGTTTGTCGGTTTCGCCGGTTGTCGACGGTTCGGGAATCGATGCCATGACGGTATCCTCGTGCACGGATGTAATTGGATTCATCCCGATCGCGAGACGATCGGGACCACCGGTACCGGAGGATCAGGGTGCGGAATCAAGCGCACCCATCCTGATTGCGATTCACCGATCTTGGCGAAAAGCGCGGTATGTCGCGAACTTATTCAGCCGTAATTCCCATCACAAACAGAATGCGAATTTGGACTAGGCCTGTTCGAATTCCTGCATACGGGCCTCGGCCATCGCGCCGCAAAGTGCGTTAGCGGGCTCGTCGCGTGCGACGCCGCATATCGCGCGGGCGTGATTGTCGTTTCGATTTTTCTGTTTTCGTGCGACGCCTGATAGTCCCCTGTTGACCGCGTACACGTGCTTAAGCCAACCGGAGATCTGCTCGGGCGACCATTGCAGCCGGAGCTTGCTTGCCACGACTTGGGCGAGTTCCCGGTTTCAGACGAACTTGCAGACTTGGGGGCGACGGGCTCGCTCCCAGGCAAGTTCGTCAGCATTGTTCGCCCGATAGCCCTGCATACCTCCGTTCCGCTTGAGCTCGCGGCCGATGGTGGACGGAGTGCGTCCGAGCCGATTCGCAATCGCGCGAATCGAATCACCAGCAACCACTGAGCGCGAGATCTTGCCAATCTTGAGCGGCGCCGTTGCTTCGGCTGTATGCCGCTCGTTTCGGCCAGAATCCGCTGTACGGAGGAATGCCTCCAATCAAACAACTGTGCGATTTGCTGCAGCGACTCGCTCTTGCGCCAGCGCCCTTACAGTAGTGATTTTCGACTATCTGGATGGTAGATCCGCCGTCTCTGTTTCATTGCGACACTCCTTGCTGCTATGCAGCTTCAAGTGTGCTGCATCGACGGGTTGAATCCGCATCCCAAAGCTCTCGCGATGCAATCGTAGGCATCCTGACTTCCGCGAAGTCGGCTTGCCGTATCCGGACACGCATGTACTCGTAGAGGACGCGATAGAGGATCATGCCGCGCGGATACCAGAAAATGGCGCCCGGACTGTCGTCCTGCTGGTGAATCAGATCGAGTCTGTTGCCAAGCACTCGATGATCGAAATCGTCCATCAAGTTCTCCGTCGACGTTCGGCGCCGGTCGAACGGAGCATGAAAAAGCCCCATCCGTTTCCGGCGGGGCTCCTGGGGATGGCGTGACGCACCGGCCTACTACGCGCAACCTCCCCCCCGGCCCGCCCTTGGCGGTCGTGGTGGTGGTCGTGACGAAACGTGCGTTCATGAGACGAATCAAGGCAAGTCTCGTCGTGTGTCAATCACGTACTCGAACTGCGACGCATCGTGGGTACTCCGGCTCGATCTATCGATTGAAAACCCCATGCCGGTGTCAGGCACATCCTGACGCCCAGGAACACCAGCCCGGCCGGTGCGATGGAGCCGCCGTAGAACAACCCACGCCGTGACGTCTGTTTCCAACGGCGAGAACGCGAACCCGACCGCCGGCATGCCCAGCCCGACCCCGGCGCGCTCCGCGACGTATGACACGCCAATGACGTGATCGCGCGATGCCGCGGGTGACGATTGCAGCAATGAGTAGTAGACCGTCTCCGAGACAAGGCCGCGCGGACATTCAGGCTAGTCGTCTGCGTATGCGATGTGACGCGGGGATCCCGTGGGCACCCGGAAAAGATGTCCTAAGGCACGGGACTTCCCAGAAAATTCGTTCTTGGGAAGAACCGGCAGGCCGAGCGGGGCCGGCAGCCGAGCGTTGGCGTGGCTCCGCAAGGCACGCATATGCACTCACGCGCTCAGGAGGCGGCATCCTTTAATGAATGAACTGTGTAAGCAGAGCTAGCACACCCAATCCCGCTATGACACTGAGCAACGCGTTGCGCCAGCGAAGGTAGCTGAGCGCCACGACCGCGAGCGCAATGACTTCCGCGCCGAGCGGTGCCGTCGAATGGCTTCCCGACAGCGAATGCGTGACGAGAATCACCATCACGCATAGCGGAAGGTCTCGATTCAGCGTCGTCATCCATGAGCTGCGAAGCACTGAACGGTGCAACAAGAGCGGCAGCGCCCGCAGCGCAATGGTCAGCACGCCCATGATGCCGACCGCCAGCCAGTTTTCAGTCGTTCCAATCATTATTTCAGCCCCCGGTTACCGCCCATCGCCAGAGGGAATGCAATCGCTCGCGCCAACAACAGGACCAAACCGATTCCCAATGAAACAATCAATGCATAGTCCGGGAACATCGCCTTCGCGACGAAGTACGCTCCGACACCGATGGCGGCCGGTGCCCAGCTGCGTCGAGCCAGATACTGCTCGATGGCGAGAATGGCGAAGAGCGCTGGCAGCGCAAAATCCAGGTTGGGAATCCACCGTGAAACATGATTGCCGAGTAGAACGCCCAGCACCGTGCCGCCGATCCAGTAGCCATGATTGACCAAGCTAATCGCCGTCGACAAAGACTGTCGGTCGGCCTCGGGTACGGTCAACAGTACGGAATAGTTTTCATCGGTGAGCGCCGCGATGACATAGCACCGGCCTACAAGCGACTTCGGAAGATGATCCAGCAGTGGAATGGCGTAGAGTATGTGTCTCAAATTGATCAGCAGCGTGCTGAGGGCAACCGTGCTCAAGCCGCTTGCGGCGACAAGCATCGGAACCGCGGCGAATTGCAGCGCGCCGGCGAATATGAACACGCTCATCGCGATCACGAGCACGGGCGAAAGTCCCGCCTGACACGCGAGTACGCCAAACGCAAAACCGGTTGGAATGTAGCCCATCCCGACCGGCGTCGTGAGGCGCACGATCAGTTTTCGCCTGCTTGTCATCGTGTCATTGTCCAATCTCGACGGATGACGCGTCGTGCACCAGCGCATCCGATGTCTTGTAAAGCGAAAACGATTTGATCAACGGACGAATCGTTTCCTCCGCGCCAAAGAGGCCGACACACACCATGCGGTTCTCCCCGGGCGAGGCTGACAATGTCGCCGATTGCTGCTCGGACGCGCTCGCACCAAGCATCGAATCGATAAAGACATTGTGTACGACATCCGCCTGCTTCAGCTGCGCCACCAGCTTTTCCAGCTGGCTCGAGCGCTTCGCGCGAAGCACGATGACGGGGTACTCGCTAATGCGGCTTTCTACGCCAAATGCTGGGCTTGGATAAGGCAGCAAGTTCCAGGATTCGGCGCCGTTCGTTCCCGCCAGACCAAGCATGGTATGGGCGACGGCATTGAGAATGGTAGGCGCCGGAAACTCCGAATTGACGACCAGCACCGCTTTTTTGGAATTATCGAGATATTTTATTTTAGCTCTCCTGAGTTAATCGCGGAATTCACCGGCTTATCGAGTCCGCGCACATTCGGGATCGAATACGTACAGGTAACGCTTTCGAGCCATGAAAACTGATGCTCGATCATCCCGCGCATGCCCCACAGCTCGCGCAGCGCAAAGCCGGCCCGATCCCCGCTGTCGATTGCCGCTTGTCGCAGGTACAGACTCCGTGGCCAGTCTCGCGAGTTCTGGCCCGCCATATGTGCCAGATGATGCCAGTCATGCGCGGGGAGATCCGAGACTAGGCAAGCGACCCGCACCGGCAGATGAAACACCAGCATCCTTGCCACCCATCCGGCCACGCAAAGGACATGAACGAACCGACCGTACCCATTGCTTCCAGATGCGAGTAACGGAAACCGCTCTCCGCAAAATCGGCCCCAGCACCGGCTGGCGTATTCATGCCAGTCGGCAACCGGCGCTCCCGCAATATTCCAGGCATGTTCAGTCAGGAATTGCAGCAAAGCGCTGACATGATAGATGAAAAACATGGGTACGAGCACGGCAATGATATAGGCCTTCCATCCGGCCAATACGATCAGCGCGGCATGACCTGCCAGCATTGCCGACGCTACAAGCGTCTCAACCAACCTGTTGCGCAGAAACACCGATTCGAGGCGCGCACGCGCAAACATGATGTGGAACACGGGGCTCGCGATCGTCATCCAGAGATTTACCCAGAGTTCGCCTCTCTCCCGCCCCGGGATGAAGCCGAGCTTTGCCAGAAAAGCGGCATCGGCATCGCGTTCGGTCGTAAAAATATCCGAATTGTGATGCTCGAGGTGCTCCCTGCGATACTCCACCCCGTTCTGTACGAAGATCAGTGACGGTATAAGCCGCGCATAGAGCTTGTTCAGCGACGGGCGCTCGAACAGCCGATTGTGGATCGCGTGATGTAGATGGGTGACTTGCATCTTCCGGAGCAAACCAACCAGAACAAGCCAGCCCACGACGATAGCGATCCATGTCCCCAGGGTATCGCGGAAGGCGAGCGCGACGAGGGCCCCAAAAACGACCACGCTCGACGCGAAAGTCACAACTACGTCCAGCGTCCGAGGGACACCAAACGGCCGCTCGGCCGCGTCGAGGGGTTTGCCCGTCATCCAGGTCAGGACAGGTTGCACGATACCCGGCAAACCGCGCATCGACTCTCTCGTACCACTTTCAAACATGCTATTCACTCTAGGATCAGCCCAATGAAACCGGGACACACCGATAACATCATGCACAAGTGGCACCAGGACGTTTTAGGGCTTCTCTGCGCGAAAACGCAGGCGCGTGTAATCGATAGTCCAGCGCCCGTCGTTGCCCAGCAAACGCGGCGCCAGTTGGCGGGTCACGTCGTCAAGCAGGGGCTCTCGCTCGTCTTCAGCCAATACAGTGAGATATGGACTACCAAATGTCTTGATCCAGTCACGCACCGGGTAGTCGATCACCACCGGCCGATCGAACAGTTCGATATGCGTGACGATGAGCCCGCCCGCTTCGAGCACTCCCCGGTACTCCTGCTCTTCCGGTAGATACCAGGGGTCGATCTCTTCCGCATCATGGCCTCGCGCCATCAATGCTTCATGCACGGCCTGCCGGATGTAGTACGCGTTCCTCGCGCCGGCAAACTCGCCGACGAAACGCCCTCCGGGTACCAACGCTTTCGCAACACCGCGCACAACAGCATCCGCACGACGCATCCAGTGCATCGCGGCGTTGCTGAACGCGCCATCGAATTGCTCGCTAAAGTCCAGTTCCTCGCCGTTGCCGATGTGTACGTCAAGACCACGCGCCTTCGCGGCCGCTACCAACTCCGGGCTGTAGTCGACACCCGTCAGTCGTGCGCCCGTCGCGGCGATTTTTTCGGTGAGGTACCCGTCTCCACAGCCGAGATCGAGAATGCGTTCGCCCGGAAGCGGATTCAGCAACTCGATCGCGCGACCGGCGAGATCGCCGACAAACCGAGCATTGCTTTCATAGAGCTGAGGACTCCACTTCTGGCGTTGCGATGTGCCACGTTCAAAAATCTTCCGCGTCATGATTGAACCTCGAATCGCGTGTGAATATTGGTCATCGTTTTTGCGGTCGCGCCGTCGACGTATGTTCTGTTGAGCATCGTGTGATCCGTGTGCGTGGGACCGGAGTCCGAGTCCGGGTGATAGATTACGATGCGCATGCTCTCGCCCTGACTCTGGAAGCTGTGCGCGACACCAGGCGGGATCACGAAAGCCGTACCTGCACGAAACTCCATCAGTCCATGCCGGGTTTCACAGTGCCCGTCGCCGGACAGAATGACGCCCACCCGTATGGTCGGATGGGTGTGCAACGTTTGTGACGTATTGCGCGGCAAGTGCAGGAAATTGAGGCAAGGCTCGCCGCGCACCGGCGGAGCAAGCAGCACGCTGCTGGTGCATCCGTCGATATATTTCAGCCGGCCGAGCGGTTCAACGGGACCACCTACCAGCGTTGCACCTTCATAGCCGAGGCTCGTGACAAGGATTGCCTGGGCATCGCCTGCCAGCGACACGCCGCCGGGAAAGCAGCCAAACTGGCCGCTTCGCAGTCGATAGGCATTGTCCTTGTGCGACACGTCGAGCTCACCGGACTGAACAACGATAAAGTGTGTGGAATCCGAATCGAATTGCTGCATGCCGCCGGGCGACACGACAACCTTGGTCGGTGTTTCCAACTGGGAGTAGTCAAGCACGGCGGCCCCGCCCAGCGGAAACACCAACATCCTGTCATTCACGGGCAAGTGCGTGCCAGTGTCCATGATATCGCCCTCAGGTTCGTGTTGATTCCAACAACGGTTTGTCAACGAGTCGCCAATGCTCGCGCCCCGATATTGCTTCGCAGACTGATCCGTATTGATGTCGGAGAAAAACATTAATCGATACGGGAATGCACTTCCTAGTCAAAAGCTGCCGTTACCGTCGTTTCTTGTCGCCATCGATGATCCGCTCAGCACGGCCGCACGCCGTATCGCGTCATGCTCGCGCAGCGTCATCTTCTGGAATTTGCCGGTCGAGGTCTTCGGAATCTCGTCGATAAACTCGATCGCATCCGGTAGCCACCAACGGGTAAATCGTACGGCAAGGTAATCGAACAGCGCCTGCGCACTCGCGCTTGCGCCGTCCCGCAATGTCACGTATGCAACCGGCCGCTCCTGCCATTTCGGATGCACGCGTGCGACGACAGCAGCCTCCTTCACCGCCGGATGCCCCATCAAGGCGTTTTCGAGTTCGATCGAGCTGATCCATTCTCCGCCGGACTTGATGAGATCCTTCATGCGATCGACGATCTGAACGTAGCCTTCGTCGTCGATATGAGCCGCATCGCCGGTACAAAGCCAGCCATCCTCGGTCCACGACTCGCTCGCCGGCAAATCGTGATAGCGCGCGGCCACCCATGGGCCCCGAACCTGCAGCTCGCCGACCGTGCTGCCGTCCCAGGCGGCCTCGCCATCGGTCGTCATGATGCGCACATCCACAAATGGCAGCGGCATCCCCTGCTTGAGCCGACGCGAGAATACCTGCTCGCTCGCGCCCTCTGAAAGACGCGGCTTGAGTGTGCCGAACGCCCCCACCGGGGAGATCTCGGTCATCCCCCACGCGTGTGTCGCCGAGATATTCAAGCGATCAAGCGCCGCCAGCATCGCCGCAGGACACGCGGCCCCCGCGACGACGAGATGCAGGTCCGGCGCAAGGCGCGCACGTGCACAATCGTCGCCTTGCAGCCGCTCGATCAATCCATGCCACAGCGACGGCACGCCGGCCGACAGCGTGACCTGCTCGGCGGCCAGCAATTCGAAAAGACTATCGGCGTCGAGCCGGGGTCCGGGCAACACAAGCCTGGTACCCGTCAGGAGCGCTGCAAACGGCAGGCACCAACCGTTGACGTGAAACATCGGAACGACGGGCGCAAGTGTCTGCCGCATTGACAGGTTGAACACGTCTGGCAATGCGATGCAGAACGCATGCAGCACCAGCGCCCGATGGCTGTATACGACGCCTTTCGGCTGTCCGGACGTACCCGACGTATAACAAATGCTCACCGGACGATTCTCATCGGCGGTCACACCGCGAAATCCAGTCCGACCGGCTTCGATCAGCGCTTCATAGTCCAGCCACGCATGGGGCCGTTCAGCCGTCGATACGCGTGTGCCGAACGGCACGATGATCACTTGCTCGAAATGCGTTCGCTCGCGAATGGATTCGTAAACCGGCAACAGGATCTCGTCGACGATCAGAAGACGCGCACCGCCATGATTCGCGACAAACACAAGGTTGTCGGCCGGCATGCGCGGGTTGAGTGTGTGTGTAACGCCGCCCGCGGCCGGAATCGCGAAATAGGATTCGAGATGCGCGTAGTGATTCCACATCAAGGTCGCGACGCGATCGCCGACCCGCAATCCGCAATCGCATAGCATCGACGCGAGCCGTGCGACACGCCCGGCAAATTCGCCCACCGTATATCGGTGCCATCCGCGGTCGGGCATGCGCGACACGATCTCCACATTCGCGTGCACGCGGGCTGCATGCTCGAGGATACCGCCGATCGTCAGCGGAACATTCATCATCGTATGCAGCATCATGATTGCTCCACGGCACCCATCGCGCAATCCTGCACCATGCCGGCCGGCGCGAGCCAGTTCGTCGATTCGCCGCCGCTCTGCGCAGCGGCGACGATTCCGGTCGCCAGCACGTCGCAACGACCGCCGCGGCCGACAAGACAGGCCTCGACGAAGACGAGCGACTGCGTGCGTCGGATCGCGCGGCACTCGATAACCGGGCGTGGATCGCGCACGGCTTTCATAAACTGGATCGACAAGTGCATCGTTCCGCATGTCCTTCCGCGAAAATGCAGAATGCCTGCGACCGACATCGCACAATCGATCATTCCCGCGATCATCGCGCCGTTCAGCGCCGCGGCGCCGAGCCCGCCATCGTGAGCACGCGTGCGGCGCACGAGCGCGAGACGAACCGCGTGTTTGTCGTCGAGATCGAGTTCGACGCCCAGATGCTCGAGGATCGCCATCTTCGACAACCGATCGCGCCACACGCGGCGTTCATCTAGCGTCAGCGGAAAAGCCAGCACGTCACGCGATTCAGCAACGGCGTTCACGCGGATACCTCTTCGGAAACCGGCACGACAGTGGCCTGCGTCGCTACAGAGGTCGGGGTCTGCCGATAGGGCGACCAGATAAACTGACGCCAATAGCTCTCGGCCACCTCCACCCACGTGCGCAACGTATCGACGCTGTCGAGCGAGCGGGCAAGGCTCACCATAAGCCAGCTGTAGACGGCCTGGCTGTCCCGGCAGTCCGCGCAATGGCCGGACGTGCAGCATCGCTCGAGCGTCTGCAGATCCGCTTTCCAGGTATTGAAGAACGGCAGCGTCGGGTTGCCGTTGTGCATGCGCTCGACATTATCCGGATGGTCCTGGCTGATGCTTGGACAGGTCTCATAGCTGAACTCGCCGCACCATGCACGCCCGGTGACCATCGCCTCGATATGCGCCGGATGGTTGAGAACCGTGTCCGGGTACAGGCTTTTCACGCGAAGCATTTCGGCCAGCAAGCGCCGCTCGTTCTCCATGCGCAGCGGATGACCGGTGTTGTATTTGCTGTAGAAATTGAAGCTTACGAAATTGCCGTTGGCACGGATGCGTTCCACCGTCGGCTCGATATGCGCGAGGCCGTCCTCGGTCACCGCAAACACGAACGTCGCGCGCGGATCGTCCCGATAGTTCTTCAGCGCCGTCTCAAACAGCCCGGTGAACCGCCGTCCGCCTGGCTTGATCGCACGCAACGCGTCGTCGAGCGGCCCGCCACCAAACAACGAAATGAACACCGTCACATTGCGAAACGGATCCGTATTCGGAAACGACTCCAGGCCGTTCGTCGAAATCGACACGAAGCGCATCGCATCAACGAACGCCTCGACACGTTCGGGGAACAGCGTCGGCTCGCCGCCGATCAGCAACGCGCAATTGATGCGCCGCTTGCGTTGATTCTTCGCGAACGCGCGCCACGACTCGATGTCCTTGCTCTCCTTCGACACCTTGTCGTGACCGAATTCGAAGAACCAGCAGCCCTCGCACCGGATATTGCAGGCGTTGGTCAAGTGGTATTCGCAGGCACGCACGAGCGCCGAAAATCCGCGGACTTCGGCAAACCGGCGCGCAAGGTCGGCATCCGAACCGAGCAGGGCCGGCAGGCGCTCGGCGATGACGGCCTTGCGCTCCGCGTGAACGTTTCTTGATTCGTTCATGTCATTGTCAGTTGATCGAGTTCGCGATATCGGCAGGCAATGCCTGCATCTCCGGTACGACCAGTCCGAGCGACTGAAGCCGCGGCACTGTCTTGCGAACGAAGCTTTTCCGCAATTCTCCGTTTGTCGTCTTGCGCAACCCCCACTTCACATAAAGCCGCGAGCGGCGCGATTCGTCATGGCCGAACAGCGCCAGTACGTGCGGCCACAATCGATCGACAGCGGCCTGTGCTTCCCTGCGCCCCCCGGCGGTCGCGCATGCGTCGCGCACAATACGGTAGCCGTGAGCGACGTGGACGTGTTCGTCCTTGATGATCTGCTTGACGAAGATTTCGCTGAACGGCTGATAGCTGGAATCCTGGAACTCGAGCAAGTGTTCGAGCACGACGGCCTCGCCCAGGAACGAGAAAATGCCGCGCTCCATCCAGGTCTTGACACCGCGCACCAGTTCGTTCGCATAGTACGGACGCGCCTGGAAATGCTGTTCGAGCATGCCGTTCGTATCGACACCGATATCGCTCAGTACAGCGGCGCTGAGCTGATAGTGCTGAACCTCCTCGGAAGCCCGCTCGCAACAGACAAATTTCTCGAATGCGTTTGGCGCGATGTTGTAAAAAACTTGCGTGTAGTCGTCAGCCCCTGTCAGTTCACCCTCCGTATGAACCAGCATCAAGTGCGTGGCCAGTTGCCGATACTCATCCGGCATGTTTCTAAAATCTTCCGGAGTCCTTATTTCATGCTTGCCGAGCAGCGGCTCGATCTTTTGCGCTGTATCCATGGATGATAGGTATCGACGTTGGTACGAGGAACGGGAACATCAACCGACGCACGTTTGAGCCGTGTGCCGGACAGAATCATCGTACTCGTCGCCTATACCGCTACCACGGCGAAAATTGCACGGCTGGTTGATTCCTGCGTTAGATTTTTCCAATCGCGATTCACATCACCCGACGCTGACCATGCTGCGCGCGGATGCGGCGTGACGTGCACGATAGACGCTCGGCTGAATTCCCTGCAGACGCCTGAATTGCTTCGAGAACTGGACCGGATCGCCAAAGCCGCTGGCAAATGCAATATCCTGAATCGACATGTTGTCCTGGCGCAAACACGCGCATGCGAACTCGATGCGCTTCTTCAACACGTACTGATAGGGCGATATGCCTGTCGCCTCCTTGAACTTGCGGCAAAAATAGTACTCGCTGAGCCCCAGCTGCGCAGACAGCTCCGCCAGGCCCATCGGTTGCGACAGATTGGCGTCGATATAGGCGTCGAGCCGTTTCAGTCTGCTCTGCCCGAGCGCTGACGACGCTTGCCTCGTTACCGCCTTGGGCCGGCGAAAACGGCTGACAACGTGAGCCGCAATCATCCGGCCATAGATATCGGCAAACAGACTGCCGTGCGGATTGCCATCGACGATCTCGGCGTGGAGCATCTCCGATGCTTCGAGTATCAGGCGTTGCTCCGTCTCGGCGAACTGCGGGAACGCTTCGAAACTCGTCACCCCGAGTTCATATGCAACTTCCGCGACGAACGTGGGCCGCAACGCCATCAGATTGAGACTCCCCAACGCGCTCGTATAACGCACGCGATGGGGGGAGCCATTCGGAACGTAGACGGCCGAGCCTCGTCGCTGAGTTTCCTGATGCAATTTCCCGCCGATCCATCGTTCGGCTTTCGACAATGGATTGAGCTTCACCATCAGATAGTGATCGTCGATGACGTGTTCGCCGGTCTCGAACGCGTCGGCGCACCGGTGCTCGAAATAAATCGAGTCCCAACCGAGGCCGTCGCTCGTTAGTACCGAACCGTCCCCGAGCATCGATCGTCGGCTTTCCGGATTTCTGAAATCGAGGCGTGCGTGCTTCATGGTGCCACTCTCCTTACCGGAATTCCGTATTCGCAATTACCGGGGATTAATCAGTCGGACATAAGCCCGATTACATGCGCACCGAGCGGGTCTCGCCGGCGCGGGGACTTATCAGTGATATTATCAATTCGTATATCCATTTCACTATTATTCAATTATTTTTCTCAGACGTGAATGGCGCTAACGGGGGTATGTGATGTTCGATCGAAATCAACTGGAAGCTTTTGCAGCCGTTGTAGAGCATCGGAGCTTCGAGCAGGCGGCCAGTGCGCTTCATCTCACCCGCGGCGCCGTATCGCAGCGCATCAAGGCACTTGAGGAGACTCTGTCCACGGTCCTGCTGGTCCGCGACCGTCCGGTCCTGCCAACGCCGGCCGGAGAAGTCATGCTGCGTCACGTAAGGGCGCTGCGCCTGCTCGAGCACGACGTCCACGCACGGCTGAACGGGGGACTTTCGGTGCAGGAGCGCACACCCGTGACAGTTGGTATCAATGCCGACTCGCTGGCCACCTGGTTCGCAGACTGCGCCACCACGCTTCTCTCCGAACTTCCGATCGCGCTCGAAATCGTCGTGGACGACCAGGATCACACTCGGCCCATGCTGCTGCGAGGGGAAGTCACGGGCTGTGTGTGTACGGAGCCGACCCCGGCGCAGGGCTTCCGGGCAACCCCGCTCGGCATGATGGAATATCGCTGTGTCGCCACGCACGCGTTCGCCGGCCGGCATTTCCCACACGGTTTGACGCTGCGCGAGGTCCCGACCGCGCCGGCGGTGCTGTTCAACCGCAAGGACTCGCTGCATGACGAGTTCCTCGGCATGCTGTTCGGCGTGCAGCTGAAGCAATATGTCCGCCATTACTTTCCGTCGCCCGTCGCATTGCTGGGCGCGATCGCGCAAGGGAGCGGCTACGGTCTGGTCCCGCTCGTCCAGATACAATCGCCCCCCATCCAGGAACAGCTGGTGGACCTTGCCCCGCACCGTGGCCTATCCGTTCCACTCTACTGGCATCACTGGGATCAGGAGCCGCCGCTCGCCCGACAGTTCACCGAGCGTGTCGTCGCCTTCGCGCGCACGGCGCTCGCGAGCACGCCGCAGCCGCCTGCTTCGCCGCCTGTCGTGAGCGCCGTGCCAAACGAATCGGCATAGATAACGGGCCGAGTGCCAACGGAACTGCCTAAGTCGTACGCGGAAGCTTGTACCAGTGCGCGACGAGTACGGCGGCCGACGCGAGTACACCCGTCGCAAGAAACGCGAGCTCGACTTGCCCCTGGACGAGGCCCGACCATTTGGTCAGGTAAAGTGCACCTGAGGTCGAGGAACCGGCGAGCGTTGCACGCTGCGCAACGGCGGCCGGCACGTCGATTCGCAGGAGCAACAGGCCGAACAGAGGCGCAATGCTCGCGATGTAAACGATATTGAGGTCGATCATTGTGCTGATGATGCTTTGCCCACGGTCCGCGACGAGCGCTCCCAGCACGACGACAGCAAGGGTCGCCATCGCACCCGCCTGGCGCTCGGGAGCGCGGGTGAATGCCAGCACCGCGCCCGTCATGGCCCGCACGACGGCGGCACCGGAGCCGAGCGCCGCCGCCAGCAGCGCGACCAGCATCGCCGCGCCGGCTCCACGGCCGGCTTTGCTTGATACGTGCGACAGCACGAAAGGAATCGCCTCCGAGGCGGCAGTCTGATGCGTCAGCACGCCCGCATCGCGCGCAGCGATCACGGCCGCCGCCGGTAACGCACCGACGACGATCAAGACGAATGCGGCAAGCGCGCAGCCCGCCACCGCATCGCGGCGCCGCTTCGCGGAGATCACGAACTGCTGGTAGTCGGCGCCCGTGACGACGAGAAAGACGATCGAAATGGTCATCGCCATGAGCTCGGGCCCGCTGACGACCTGCACATCGCTGACGAAGCGAGGAACTGCATGCAGATAGACTTCCGTGCCGCCAAGACTGACGACGGCACAGACGAGCATGATGCTGCTCGCGAACAGGCATATCGAAAACACTTTCGAGGCAAGCCCGAGACGCAGATGCGCGGCGATGCCGATCGCCGCCATGACGATCGGCATCGCCAGGTGTCGGGGGGTACCAGCAAGCGTCAGTGACGTACTGGCGCCTCGAATCTGTGCCGCGAGCACACCTGTCATCCAGATCACCGACATGCCCGCGACGCAACGGTTCACGGCCGGGCCGTACCAGCGCCCGAACAATTCCCAGATCGGCACGCCGATTTGCCAGACACGACCCGCGACTGCGGCAAGCAGAAGCATGCCGATACCCGTCAACCACGGATACAGCGCTCCCGCCATGCCGTGCGACATCGCGAGCTCGCCCGAACCGAACAGGAAGCCGACGCCGCAGCTCGCCGACACGAGGAGCGCGGCCACCTCCAACATCCCGATGCGCACGTCGCTCATTGCGCCGCCATGTCGACCGGCCGGTGGCATTTGCGCACCACGGCGTCGTCCCCGAAAAAGTATGCGGTACACGTCATGCCACGGGCGCGATAGCTAGGCAGGCCCGACAGCACATTCTGCGCAGCGGCCAGCCGATAGTACGGAACCGACGGCAGCAAATGGTGCGTCAGGTGAAAGCCGTTGTTGTGCGGGTGAATGATCCACCGCCGATACCGCGCAACGGTCGTGTCGCGCGTAAACGAATAGATTCCACCAGGCGCCAGCCCATAGTGATCGCACATCTCGCGCAGCGTCGTGATCGTATGGAAGGTCGTCGCTTTCGCCAAATACCACAACACCAGAACGAAGGCGGCGAATTCGTGGCCGGCGACGGACGTCAACAGCGCACCCAACGCGATCCACCACGCGACGAGCCGCATACGCCGCGTCGCGCCAACCTGCGGATCGACACAATGCCCCGCCACCGCGGAGATCCACGCATTCCGCGAGAACAGCAGGCCAAGATAGGTTTCCCACCAGCCAACACGCGTGGATCGAGGCGCGATGTAGTCCGGATCGTGTTCCGGCGCGCCGAGCATCGCGTGATGACGCGCATGGGTTGCGCGATAGCGCTCGAGATCCACCAGAAGCGCTGGTGCAATCAGCAATTTTGCGAAAGTGTCGCCAAGCCTGCGGTCGCGGTACAGATTCCGGTGCCCTGCATCATGCAGCAAGTTGCCGAGCGCGCGCTGCCGATTACCAATGACGAACAGTGCGGCAATCGTCGCGACCGTGCCGTAACGATACCCGCATGCGGCAGCGACGAAGACCAAAGCCCAGTCGAATGCGACATCGAGCACTGGGCGCGCCGGATCGATATTCCGCAGCCCGCCCCCGCGACGTCCCGCTCCGTCCAGCTCTCGGTGGACAATGGATGCGTCGGTTACCACGGCATCCGTGCTATTCGTTATGGCGTTCATTGGATCACCGCAGATCAGAAACCGAATCGCATGTCGAATTGTGCCGTGGTCACCCGGGCAACGACGAGACCCCCCGATTTTATGGACGACGTTTCGAATATCGATACGATTTAGAATTTTTCGTCGGACGATAGCCGCTCTAACGGAGGCTGCAATCCCGATGCGAGAGCCGCTGCAGCGCTGGTCTTACGCGCTCGTTTCACGTCTCCATGGCTTGAATGTCAGCCACAGCAGCAAACCCGGGCATTGCAGCGCGAGATTGATGCCGAATGCCCATTGGTAGGCAACCACGGGATAGGCGCCCGCCTGCCGCGGCCAATGGGCAATCATGGCACCGAGGCCGGCCTGTACCGCGAACGCGAGCAGGAACACGATCAGGTTGAACGACGTGCTCACGCGGCCCGTCAGCTGTGGCGGCACGCTTTGAGCGATGATCGCGTAGTTCATCGTGGTCGCCGTGCCGAAGAATGTAAACGCGCAGGCAACGAGCAGCGGTGCTGCCCCGCCGCCAACTATCATCAGCACCTGCGATGCGATGAACAGGACGATGCCGCCGCCGCATATCGACAGCGGCCTGACGCCGAAACGATTCAGATAATCGGTCAGCCACCCGAAGACGAGCGAACCCGCGACCATCATCGCGGTGCCCGCCATCAGTACCGCGGCCGACTCGCGGCCGTCCAGGCGACCGACGTCGGTCAGCCAGGCCCCCATCCACAGACCCTGCATCGCCATATACGTGGCGTGCGCCCACACGGAATAGAGGGACAGCCTCCAGAACGGCCAGCTCCGGAACAACTGTCCGACGTCGCGCCACATGTCGCTCATGCGTGCCATGGATGACGTCGACGAACGTTCCGGCACAACGACGAAAATCAGCACGCTCGCGGCGACTGTACCGACCGCCAGCATCGCGAATGCCGTCCGCCAGTCGACGAAATGCAACACAGTGTGCATCGGTGTCGTCGACGCCATTGCGCCGAGACCGCCCACGGCAAGCAGCATTGCGGTCGCCAGCGACAGTCGCGCGGGCGGCAGCCATTGCGAGCTTGCCTTGATCGCCGCCATCAGAGAACCGGCCACGCCGAAGCCGATCAGCGCCCTGCCTACCGTCAGCTCCGTCAGCGATTGCGCGTGTGCGAAAAGCAGCGCGCCGGCTGCCGCAACAAGCAGCAGCGGCGCCTGTCCGCGACGGCATCCATAGCGGTCGAGCATTACGCCAATAGGAAGTTGCGCGATCGCGAACGCGAGCAGGTAGGCACTCGTCAGCCAGCCGAGCGCGCTGGCATCGAAGCCCAGGTCGCGAGCCAGAACCGGATAGACGATCGCATTGACGTTGCGGTACAGATACGAGAGAAAATGCGCGAACGCAAACGGCAACAGCACACAGACGACGATCGAGGCGACCGCCCTGTCCGGTTTCGGCACAACACCGGACGAGGTTCCCTGCATATTTCCCATGACGCTGCCTCCCTGGTCAAACTCATAACAACGCGGGTGCATCTGCAAGCGGATGCGCATGCTTTTCCGTTTCGCCGAACGTATCGCCCGCTTCATGGGCGCTTGTGTCGATGCATGACGTGCGAAATTCACTGCAATAACGACCACGCTCGTCGGCAAGCCAGAGTTCGTCACCCGCGGGGCGCATCTCCGAAAACGCAATCGGCTCCCCCTTCCGCGCCCATCGCGCGAGAAGATCGATCGCGAACGGATTGCGAAAATCGACGAATACGGGTTTCGGCTCGCTCGCGCACTTCATGAACACGTATCTCGGCAAACCGGTTGCCCGCGCCCAACCGCGCCATGCCAGGTAGTCGCCGGCTTTCTCGAACGGATTGTCCGATCCGACCGGAAAGTCACCGTCGATCTCCCAGGTACGGCGCTTGATCAGCACGCGACCGCACTTGATGCGTCGCGATTCGCATTGCCCGATCGCTTCGCCCGCCAGCGCGAAACCGAAGCGCTGAAGACTGGTCGGCATCACCGTCAGCAAGTTCGCCTCGATACCGCTCGCGCGATCGCGGCAAACGAGCACGCCATCGCACAACACGACCGCTACCGCGCCAGCGCGCACACGTCTGCCGTGGTCGACGCGCGCGCCACCGCCGGGAAGCTCGAGCTGGTGCAAAGCAGGCACATCCAGCCAGTCGATGTGCGAACGTTGATAAGTACGCGGCGAATCAGCCGCGACTAGCGTCGCCGGCGCGAGAAGCGCCTGGACCTCGTCCCGAACCGCATCCGCAAACGGGCAGAACGGTTGCGCGACGGGTTGCGATACCGTATGGACACCTGGATGAACCTCGCCGACGACGATCGAGTATTCTCCGCGCGCCACCGCATCGACACTCGCCGCCGCAATCATGAAGTCGGGCGAATGGACTCGCCTCGTCGAATCCTCTACAACGCCTGCGCGCGGCTCCGCCGCGTCGAGCACCCTGAACAGCCAGGACCAGTCCGCGTCGCTCAGGCAAATCTCGTCCACGCCTGCGTGTCTCCCGCTGAGTCCAGCCCAGGCGTCGCGCAGAATCGCGCGGATCGATTCGCATACTGCTTCACCCGCATCGCCCCCCATCGCCGACGAGATGAACGCGAGGAAATCGACCGGCTCGCCATTCGACGACAGTGCGTGCCAGTACTTCAGATACCGGTCATGCAAACGAACGGCCAGTGCATCGACGAGCCATGTGTAAAGGCGCAGCGGTGCGTCAAGCTCGCGCTGTACGTCGCGCGCGAGCATGCCTCCGATTTCGATCCGAAGGTTGCGCGCGCAGTCTTCGTAAACCGGAAATCGCCCGACGTACATCCGCCCATGTTCTCGTGAACGATCGACACCGGCATCGGCGAGTTGCGTATCGATCTGCTCGAGTGCGGCCTGACGCGCCAAGAGATCACCCGTTTCGAACCGGGCGCGCAATACTTCAAGGCGCGCACAGACATCGAGCCATTTTTCTTTCGCTACAGCGGGCGCATCGAGCGCCGTGACAGCCTCGTGAAGGCGCGGAATCGGCATCCCGCAACCGGGCCCAATATCGAATCGCCTGGCAATGACGCGCTTCGTCAACATGGCTTCGAGGCAACTGCGCGCTTTGTCGTGCGGGAATCCCGCTTCGGCCAACTGCGCGAGTAGTCGGCGTGCCGAAAGCGGCGACTGCGTATCGGCGACGGCGCTGATCAGTTTCCGCGCCAGTGTGCCCAGTTCGACCGACTTTCCCACCGGCACATGCAAGCGGGTGCCGCGCAGATCGCATCCCGGATTCAGCATCAGCGGCACGCCGTCGGCAAGATCCGTATCGGCGGCGATCGCTTCTGCCAACCGCTCGACGACCCAATGCTCGAACATGGTCTTGCGTGATGCGAGCCATGAGCCCGCGGCGCGGCGAACGACAAGATTCTGTGTCGACTTATACGCGAATCGGCCCCATGCAATCGGCCCGAAAAAGCTCGTCGTGTCGTTCTTCGCGCACAACCGCTGAATGTAATTCCATGCGAGCCGAAGGCGTTGCCGCGTGCGACTGTCGATGCTCCCGACATCGTGCTCGGCAAGCGCATCGATGCGCAGCAATGCTTCTGGGTTCGACAGATACAGCGCTTCACGCGCGCTGTCGTCCCGAAAGAATACGACGAGATTCCGTCGAATGTCGAGAATCGCTCCAGCATACGTCCGGTGCAAACCGAGTTCGCGTTCGTCACGTCGCGCAATGCACGCGTTCCGGCCGTCCGCCAATGGCCCCGCGGCGACCCGCATCGCGGCGGGCAACACCGAGACGTCGAACGCCGACGCCGTCGCGAGCCGCCGCTCGAGACGGTCGACGAATTCTGTCGCGACGGCGCGCGCGAGCGCCATCAGTTCGGCGTCGTATTCCCCGATTTCACGCTCGAGACGCCGGTACGCATCGATCTCGTCATCGAGACCAGCGTCAATGGCAAGCGTGTCGAGCGTATCGAACGGAAACCCGGCCGATCTCATCCAGAAGAACAACGACCATTTCATGACGGTACCGCCCCGGATCCGCGGATTGCATGACAGGCTTCCAGCATCGACAGGAACTGCAGGTCTTGTTCCGTAAGCGGCCCCGCCCCGCGCTGTTCGAGCGCGCCCGACAGTTCCGCATGCGTGCAAGGCACCTCGAGGGCATCATAGAGCGTCACTGCACGGGCAGGCACGCGAGCAAACCGCACGGCGCTGCGCGCATCCTTCAGATAGATGAAATAGTGCTCGACGCCGACGACGAGCAACGTCACGCCGAGCTGCGTCTTGTCGCGCAACCACGCCGACAGCTGCATCTCGCTGCGGTGATAGCGCGCGCGATGTGTTCGCTCGATCAGCCCGGCGCGCGCATCTCGAGCGGCATCGAGAACGCCCCCCCGCGGCCGCCGGCTCTGCTCGATCAGCCACTCCACTGTACTTTCCTCGAATGCGATCAGCGGTGCCACACGGCGCAGACGATCGCTATCAAGCGTTTCCCGAAGGAATGTCAGCGCATCCTTGCAGTACCCGTGAACGTACGGGCCGTAATCCTTCCAGCCGCATCGATCGAGAAACGCGTTTCCGGAAGCATGAACGTCGCACCCGAGTGCGAGCAGCGCGCGCAGTGTGAGCGGCGCTCCGGTCTCCAGCGCGTTCAGGAACGAGTTCGCCAGCCGGAACCGGTAGTTCGTCACGAACCAGCGGGTGCGGTCCGCCCGCATCGCGTAAGTGAGTGCCGCCTCACGTGCCTCACCGTGCAGGCCGAACGAATCGTCGAGCGCCTTGGCGGGATCGGCGGAAAACACGGCATGCTGCAATGCGGGTTCGCGCAGGATCCTGCGCCACACCTGCCACACCACCTGTGCGTCCAGCGTCGTCACGATGCAGCCTCCTGAGCGGCCGGCACGCGAACCGGCGACGCGTTCGGACCAAGGCGATTCCAGATGGCTCGCGCACGCTCGAGATCAGCGACGATCATGTCGCGGTCGCTGTTGCCGCCAAGCACGCGCGTATCGGGATGATGAGCCTGTCCCTGATATTCGAGCACGATCGCGCATGGCGACGCGCGCCCGAGCAACTCCTCGTATAGCTCCCACACCGGCTCGGGGATTGGAGAGTCGTGCCAGTCGTGATAAAGGCCGCCGTGCCAGCTACCGCCGGCTAGGTGAACGGAAATCACGCGATTGAGCGGAATCGTATCGAGATAGTCGTCCACGTCGAAGCCCCGCAGGTTCAGTGAATTCGTATAAATGTTGTGCAGATCCAGATGCAGAAACGTGCCCGCCTCGTCGACAAGCTCGGCGAGAAATTCGGCTTCGCGCATTTCCGAGCCCGGACAGGCGAGATAGTAGGCCGCGTTCTCGTGAGCTAGCGGCATACCGTACAACTCTTGCAGCTCGGCGGCGCGCACAGCGCAACGCTGCCGTTCGCGTCTCGAAAACTGCAGCGGGCTGCTCCAGATATCGAGCCAGGAGTCGTCGCCGTAAAAGCAATGATCGGCAACCCACGGGCTGCCGAGCTCGCGTGCGATCGGCACATGACGCTGCACCGCCGGCGACCCGTCGAGCGCGCCGAAACCGAACTCGCAACCGTAGTTCGAGTGGGCGAGCAACGGCCATCGCGCGGCGAGTCGCTCGAGCGTCTTGCGTGCGCCCGGCCGGATCAGATGCGGGCCGTCGAGCGGCCCCATCACGTTATCGAGCAGGATTTCGAACAAGTCGACCTGCAACGACTCGAACGGAAACCAGTCGAGAATCTCGGGGTTGTACTGGATGCCCACGCCGATTGGATCAGGCTTGCTCAACTTCGTCGCGAGAGGAGTCATGTTCGTCGATGGCCTGCCGAACGTTACGCGAACACTTTACTTTCAATCACCTCGATATCGTCGAGATTGAAGTCCTCAAGCGCGAATTCCGCGCCATCGGGCTTCGACTCGTCATCGAGCCGTTCGCCGCCCGTGCACGTCGCGCGATCGCCGTCGGTCTCGATTTCGCTATCGACCTTCGCTTGTCCAGTCAGATCTTTCATGAAAGTGTCCTCCATCGATTGATTGCATCAATTCACCCTGGCCCCATGCCAGCGCGCACTCAGGTTCTCTTTGGGGCGCATCATCGGCGCCTGCTTGTTGTCACACTTCCCTGTTGCTCCGTTTGCGGCGCGGCCGCCGTGTCATCCAGCGCGCATCAAGCGTACGATGCCGGAAGCGACCCACGTCCACGCCGCAATCCAGCCGACCGCAGTGCCGAATGCCGTCGCCCAGTACAGCCTCCTGCGCTCCGGAACGGGGGCATCGTCAAGCTCGCGACGCAATAGTCGATCGCGGACGTATCGAAATGCCCGCTGCCGCAATCTCGGCACGCCGAACCATTCGGTCAGTGCCAAATAGGTATCGCCGTTGAAGAACGGCAGCAACGTTGGCACAAGTGCCGCCGCTGCGCTCACGGACATCACGACGGCTAGCGTATTCCACGGGCTTTCGCGCGGCACCGCCGCCCACATCGCGAGGCCGGCCGCGACAAAAAGCAGGCTCGCAAACGGACCCATCGCGATGGTCACCAAGCGCTCACGCAACGGCAATGCGGACCAGTCCCGTTGTAGCGGGCGCGCCCAGCCCGTTGCCAGAAGCAGATAGACCGCGATGCCAAAGTCGGTCACGCGCACACGATAGAGACGGCATGCGAGCGCATGTCCGAGCTCATGCACCGCGATCGAAGCGACGACGACGGGGTAGTGCCAAAGAACCCAGTGCCAGTCATGCGAGTAGACGTCGACGACATTGGCCGCGAACTGCGACGCGTGCCGGATCGGCAACACGCCCGTCGCGACGATCGCGATGCAGCCGATCCCGACGAATCCTCGCGAGCACAGCCACCGCGCGCGGCTGAAGACAAGGTCGAGCAAGCGTTCCGGCGCAAAGCGCATGACCTGGATCGACAATGTCCGCTTCAACGGGCCGTAGTCGATACCGGCAGCTGGATCTCGTCGGTTCACGCCGGCTTCGCCGGCGCACGCAAGCAACCCCAGCCGGCGCAGGCGCTGCTCGAATGCGACGAGTTTCCCGACCGGCAGCCGCCGCCCGTCCGCGGACAGGATCGCGCAAACTTCTGCGGCCGAGCGTGCGCCGTTGAACAGTCGCGCGACGCCCAGTTCATTCTCGCCAAGGTAGTACGACAGATCGGTCACCGGATCGTAGACCGTATGACGACGGTCCGCGTCATCGGGCTGCGGCGCATAGACGCGCAAATCGGAGCGAAACGCCGCGTGGCTGCCGACATGCGCCGTCGCGCACGTGCTTGTTGCATCCCTCATCGCGCCCTCGCGGGAAGCAGCGAATCTGCCGCGCGATGCCGGATATAGCCCTTCAACGACGTCATCCGTGCGATGGGTGCGTGACGCTCCGGCCACCGTTCATCCAGCATGGCAAGCAGCGAGCCGTCGCCGATCGGCGCCGATGCCCTGCCGAGCACGTGCACGGCACCGGGCCGCGTCGGGCCGCAGATCGGCTCATCCGTCGACAGAACCGGCTCCCAGCCGTGTCGCAGCATCAGCATTTCGATCGAGGCGATGGTCAGATAGCGGCGGTGATTGTGGGAGAAGTGCCCCTTGATCACGCCATACCCCAACGCACGCCCCTCGATCAAAAGCAGACCGCCTGGAACACACGCCTTCCGGCATGCAGCGAGCACGCTGTTCACGTCGTATACGTGTTCCAACGAACCGATTATGACGATCAGGTCGAACTGCGCGTCGGGCAGACGCATGTCCTCGGCCGCGACGGTCTCGATGTCGAGCCGCAGCCGCTCTCGACCGAATGCCGAATAGGTCGCGTCCGGATCGTTCCCGGTAACGCGCCAGCCTCGCCTTGCAAACGGAATCATCATGCCGCCCGCCGAACATCCGACATCGAGCATGCGGCCGCCCGGCCGCAGATGGGCTTCGAGGTTGCGAAACAGGTGCTCACCGCGGCGCATCTGATCCAGCACGAAATCGCGTGCGGGACCGACGTCGCCAAATAATGCATTCCGATAGGACTGCTCGTAATAGCGCTGATAGAACGACCGATCAAAACGTGGATTCTGATAAAGAAACCCGCAACGCCGACACACTACGACCGGCAGTCTGTGGTAGCAACCGTCGATCGTTTCCACCTCGTCGACGACGACATCGCATGTGCCGCCGCCACATATTTCGCATGCGACATGATGCGCACTGACACCGTCTGACATGCCAACGGCGCGCAGATACGCGTCGAGATCCGCATCCAGCGAGCCCATGCCTGATCCTGATTGCCCCATTTGCCGAACCCGCCGTCCTATTTGATCGCGAAGAAACCTTCGAAGCACACATGCTTGAAGATCGACATCACGTCCACGAAGCCGGCACGCTTGAGCATGTCGACATTTCCCTGGGTTGAGAACGGTTCAAGCACGCCCTTGAGGCTTCGCGACTTTCCGATGATTTCGTTGGGCGCGTAGCCGCGCTCGAGCTTGTAATCGACATAGACACTGCTCGCGATGTCCTGGAAACGGGCATCCGGCGCACGGACTTTCTCGAACATTACGAACGCCCCTCCCCAGTTGAGCGATTCGTAAATTCGGCGTATGAGTTCCTGCCGCACGCGGGGAGCAATGAACTGGACCGTATAGTAGGCAACAATGAAATCGCTCGTCTCGTAAGGAAATGAAAGCGCGTTGTCGACGCAATACGTAACGTTTTTCGGCGTCGGTGAAATCTGCGTCAGGTAGGCATTCGCCTGCTCGATCATGTCCGGTTCGACATCGATTCCGACCCATCGCGCGGACGCACCATGCCGCTGCGCGAGTTGCCGCGTCAGCGCGCCGGTCGAGCAGCCAATTTCGTAGCAGACGGAATCGTTCTTGACAAAGAAATCGCTCAGCGCCAGCACGATGTCATGGCCGCTCGCATAGCCCGGTACCGATTTCGACACGTGCGCCTCGAATTGACGCGCGGTTTCTCCCGCGAAGCTCCAGGCGGCATTTCCCGTGACGATGCCGTCGCCGGCGGAAAGCGCATGATGCCCGTCCGCGATAGTGAAGGTCTCTTCGATCATCAGCGAAACTCCAGGTGACTCGGCGATGGAATGACGTTATTCGAATGCGCGACGGCATACCTAGTCATTAACTGCCCCAACCGCGTTTTCTTGACGCGTACTTGCGTATCCGGCGCGCATCACGCGACTCGGAACAACGCCTGTGCAAGCTGTGCGACGCCCTCTTCGATTCGCGCCGGCGGCACCGTCACGAACGACAGACGCAACGTGGCGACGTCCGGTGCACCCGCGAAGAATGGCGCACCCGGCACGAACGCGACTTTCGCGCCGGAGGCCGGTGCGAGCGTCGCCTCCAGCAGCTTCGTCGTGTCGATGCCATACTGCGTGCGCGCCCAGAAGAACATCCCTCCGTCCGGGACGTTCCAGTCGAGGCCGGATCGGCAGTGTCGCTCGAGCGCATCAAGCATCACGTTTCGCTGGGCGAGATAGAGCGCGCGAATCCTGTCGACATGCGCTGCAAGAAACCCCGTTTGCACGACGTCGTGAATGATCCGCTGCGTGAAGCCGGACGTGTGCAGGTCGCTTGCCTGCTTGGCCTGCACCAGCTTCATCATCAAGGGGCGCGGTGCAATCGCATACCCGACACGCAGCCCGGGTGAAACGA
Source organism: Burkholderia sp. SCN-KJ (assembly GCF_024656005.1). Taxonomy (NCBI): domain Bacteria; kingdom Pseudomonadati; phylum Pseudomonadota; class Betaproteobacteria; order Burkholderiales; family Burkholderiaceae; genus Burkholderia; species Burkholderia sp. SCN-KJ. The sequence continues at coordinate 18,885 of NZ_JANKOG010000037.1, read as the reverse complement.
TTTTGGAAAACGAGCCGAGATAGACGACGTGTTCCGGTGCGATGGACAGCAGGCTCGGCAACCGCTTGCCGTCGTAGCTGAGTTCGCCATACGGATCGTCTTCCACCACCACGACGTTTTCCGCCGCCATCGCCCGCATCAGATCGCGCCGCCGCGCTTCGGGCATACGCCGCCCGGTCGGATTCTGGAAATTCGGCATCGTATAGAGGAAGCGTGCCCCGGCAATGCGATCCTTTTGCAACGCATCGGTCACGATGCCGTGCGCATCGCACTCGACTGGCACGAACTCGGGCTCGAACAGCGAAAACGCCTGCAATGCACCGAGATAAGAGGGATTCTCGACCAGCACGCGCTTGCCGGGATCGATCAGCACTTTTGCCAGCAGATCGAGCCCTTGCTGCGAACCCGTCGTGATCAACACACAGTCCGGGTGCACGCCGTGGCATTCGGCTATCCATTCCCGCAGCGGACGATAGCCTTCCGTCGGTGCGTACTGCAAGGCAGCTTGAGGCGCGTCGGCAAGAATCTTTGCCGCCGCTTCCTGCATCAGGGTGACAGGAAATGTCTGCGGCGCCGGAATGCCGCCGGCAAAGGAGATGACCGACGGATCTTCCGTCACCTTGAGGATTTCCCGAATGGCAGACGAGGTCAGCCGCTTGGCGCGCTCCGAAATATCGAAATCCATGGCTCGATCGAGAATGAGAAAAGATCAGGCTACGACCGGCGCTTTGGAGACAGGTAGTCAAATCCTGCCCCATCAGGACAACGTTGCGCCTTCTTGTCGTGCGTGCTTGCCCGTGCCGCACGCGTCGGCATTCGCGATCGCGCGACGCCCCCGGCTCGCGCATCGACGTTCGCCCGGGCACGTCAAGAAAGCACGGTCGCGGCAGCTAATGACTAACCGCATCGCGTGCGCGTCGATTACGGTAACGCCACCGGAGGCAAGACCGGCCCCCCGGGCGGGTGCACCGGCGAGCCGGCGCGCCCGCCTGCCGCCGGAACGCGCTCGCCATCATCCCGTTATCCCCGTCAGGAACATTGATGAAGTTCACCACTCGTTCGGAACGCCAGATGCCCTTCAGCAGCTTGCGCAATTACTACATCGACCTGATCGAGCAGTGGCCGGAGGTTTACAAGCCGCTCCTCCACGCAAAGGCGTTCTTCCGCGATGTCCTATTGCGCGGTACGTATGCACTGACGTCCGGACAGATCGGCATTCGGGTAGGCCTGGCCCGTCCCGGAAATTTCAACGCGAGATTCAAGGACATGCGCGGACGCAATCCCTTCTACAGGATCAGTCAGTTCGACGCGAACAAGCGTGGGGACGAGTCGGCGCAAGCGGCATGCGGCATCGCATCGACACTCGCGCAAGCCGGCGTCGTGTTAACGTCGCCCAACGAAACAGGCATCTCCGGCTTCGGCACGTTCAGATTCACGGATAGCAGTCGATGCGGCACGGCCACGGCCGGCTGACGGGATCGGGGGTACGCATGCACACAGTGCTCGACCGAGACTTGGATTCGGCGGTGCTCGGATTGGTGCGAAAACTTTCGTCTCATTGGTCCTCACGCGCCCAGACGCGCAAGTGCGATCTAACGGACGACTTCTCGTTTCTGCCTGAAAAAGACGACTTCGTCCCAGACCTGGTCCCGTTCTGGACGCATCCCGCACTCCGGCCACTGGTGGAAAACGCCGCGACCCGATCGCGACTTCTGTCGATCGGATGGCTCGTCTACAACCTCAAGACAGTCACGATAGAAAGCCGCATCGTGACGCCCGTTTGCGTGGAGCTTCTGGACAACGGCGTCAGCGATTTCGCGAACGACATGAAGCGAATCGTCGCGGAGACATTGACGGACGAATCGTTCCACACACTGCTCGCGATACACACGTCCCAGATCGCTTGCCGGGAGCGGAACCTGAGAGTCGGCAATCCCGCATATGCGTTCGTCGATCGACTGGATCGGTACCTGACGACACTCGACGACGAGAACGATCGCTTTCTCGCCAGGCTCGCGACCTGCACCGTCTCGGAGCTGTTCATCGGCGGCTATCTCGCCTGCATCAACAACGCCAGCCGCATGCAGCCACTGTTCGTCGACGCCGTGAATGCACACCGGATGGACGAGTTGATGCACGGCAGCATCTTCGGCCTCGTCGTCGACTATGTGCACGCTCGCATGAGTGCGGCCGACAAACGGCTTTTTGCCGAGGTCTGCGCGCTGGCGATCGGCTGGTTCGATAATGACGAGCGGGAATGCTGGAACACTTTGGCCTCGCTGAACGGCGTGCACATTCCTCGGGCCGTGCTGGACATCCCTCGGAATTTGTCGGTGCGACCGAGCAGGTCCAACTACACCAACCTCCTGAAGCTGCTGAACCGGCTCGAAATGGGCGATGCATTTCAGGAGTCGCTGACCCGCCACGGAATAGTGCTTTCGTGAATATCAACGCTGTGGGCTCTCAGAAAAGTTGTCTTTGGCTCTCTATAGAAATCAAGGAGTTGTGAGTGACCCTGACCCAAGAAATAGTCCGGTGCAAAAGTAGAGAAATTCGGCATGATGTGTCCATGACGATACTCCGGTGAACGGGAACGCCAGCAGTCACGATACGCCTGCCGGAGCAGTCCATACCATTAACTGGAAGAAGAAATTCGGAGGGTTGGGGCCTTCTGAGCTGCGCCGTTTGCGTCAGCTCGACGAGGAAAACGCGAAGCTGAAGCGGCTCGTGGCGGACCTGAGCCTGGACAAGGCTATGCTGCAGGACGTACTCGCAAAAAAGCTCTGAAGCCTGCCCGTCGGCGCATGTTGATCGATGAATTGCGTGATCGCTATCGAACCAGCCTGGCGAAGACTTGCGCGTTGTTTGGCATGTCTCGTTCGCTGTATCGGTATCAGTCGGTTGCGCGCGATTCGTCGGCGCTGCTCATGCGTATCAAGGAAATAACCGCTACGCGCGTGCACTATGGGTATCGGCGCGTTCACGTGGTCCTGCGACGGGAGGGCTGGCGAGATAACTGCAACTACTCTTGATGAAGGCACGTAGCCTGCGCTTGTCAACTTGACATAGCCGTCGCAAGACGCTGCCGCGTACGGATCAGGCCGGTTGCCCGCCGCCGTCGCTCGCCGTTGCCGGCCCCGCATCGATCGCGACGCGATTCTTGCCGTCGCGCTTCGCGCGGTACAGCGCGCGGTCGGCGGCTTCGATCAGCGACGTCATCGTCGTGCCGACCGCCGGCACGACGCTCGCGCCGCCGATGCTGATCGTCACGTAGCGGCCGGTCGACGAATGCACGTGCTCGAGCCGCAGCGCTTCGATCGCGAGGCGAATCTTCTCGGCGAGCAGGCGCACGCCGCCCGGCGACGTGCCCGGCAGCACCACCGCGAATTCCTCGCCGCCGAAGCGTGCGGCGAGATCGCCCGGGCGGCCGAGGCAGCTTTCGACGGTCGCGGCGACCCGCTTGAGCACGTCGTCGCCCGACACGTGGCCGTACGTGTCGTTGTATAGCTTGAAGTTGTCGACGTCGATCATCAGCAGCGACAGCTCGCTGCGTTCGCGCGCGCCGCGCCGCCATTCGGCGTTCAGGTATTCGTCGAGATAGCGCCGGTTCGACAGCCCGGTGAGCCCGTCGGAATGCGTGAGGCGGCGCAGTTCGAGGTTCGCTTCGAGCAATTGCTGCTGCGATTGCCGCAGTGCGCGGTAGGCTTCGTCGCGCTGCAGCAGGTTGACGTACGAGCGCGAGTGGTAGCGGATCCGTGCGACGAGCTCGATGCGGTCCGGCAGCTTTACGAGGTAGTCGTTCGCGCCGGCCGCAAACGCGGCGCTCTTGATTACCGGTTCTTCCTTGGTCGACAGCACGATGATCGGCACGTCGCGGATCACGGGATTCGTGCGGTACGCCTTCACGAGGCTCAATCCGTCGGTGCCGGGCATCACGAGGTCCTGCAGGATCACGGTCGGCCGCGTTTCGACTGCGGCGGCGAGCGCGTCGTCCGAGCGCGGGCAGTAGTGGAAGTCGATGCGGTCCTCGTCGGCAAGCGCGCGCCGCACGGCCTGGGCGACGATCGTCTGGTCGTCGACCAGCAGCACCATCGCCGGCACGTCGGTCGCCGGCGGCACCTGCGGGGTCGCGCGCGCGGCTTCGAGCGCCGCGCCCGCGCCGTCCGCGGCGGACGTGCCGTTATCCTGGCCCGGGCGTCGCGTGGAGTCACTAGTCATGTCGACACCCGTTGTTGCCATTGCTGTCACGCAAGTCCATTTCATTCAGTTCCTGACGAGCGCCGCCAGTTCGCCCGCGATGCGCTCGAGCGGCAGGATCGCGCGCGCGGCGCCGAGCGTCGCGGCGGCTTTCGGCATTCCGTAGACGGCGCTCGTCGCCTGGTCCTGCGCGATCGTATGGTAGCCCTTCATCCGCATCGCCTTCAGCCCGATCGCGCCGTCGCGCCCCATCCCGGTGAGCAGCACGCCGATCACCTCGCCGGGCCAGTGCTCGGTCACGCTGCTGAAGAATACGTCGACCGACGGCCGGTACGGCGTCTCGGCCGGCTCGCGCGTGTATTCGAGCGTGCCGGCGCGCGTGATCCGCAGGTGGTCGTTGGTCGCGGCGAGCAGCACGAACGACGGCTGCGGCCGGTCGCCTTCGCGCGCGATGCGCACGTTGAGCGGCGTCTGGCCGTCGAGCCATTGCGCCATGCCGTCCGCGAACGCCTGGTCGACATGCTGCACGATCACGATCGGCGCGCCGAAATCGGTGGGCAGCGCGCCGAGGATCGACGCAAGCGCGGTCGGGCCGCCGGCCGACGCGCCGATCGCGACGAGCGGCCCGCCGTCGCCGCGCGCCGTCGTGCCGGCGCGGCGGCTGGCGCCCGCCGGCTTGTCGAGCAGCCGGCCGATCTGGTCGATCTTCGCGAGCAACAGCTGCGCGGTGTCGCCGTTCGCGCCTGCGCCGAGCCGCGGCGTATCGACTGCGTCGAGCGCACCCGCGCCCATCGCCTCGTACACGCGCCACGCATTCGCGCCGATGCTGCTCGTCACGATCAGGATCGCGCACGGCTTGCCCGACGCCATGATCCGCCGCGTCGCCTCGACGCCGTCGAACTTCGGCATGATCAGGTCCATCAGCACGAGGTCGGGCGGTTGCGCGGCGCAGAACTCGACGGCCTGCGCGCCGTCGGTCGCGACCCACAGCACGCGGTGCTCGGGCCGCCGCGCGACCGCGCGGCGCAGCGCCTCGACGGCGAGCGGAAGGTCGTTGACGATGCCGATGTTCACGGACGGGCTTCTCCTATCAGGTCGCGTACGGCGTCGAGCAGGGTTTCGTCGTGGAAGCTGCTCTTCGCCAGGTAGTAGTCGGCGCCCGCGTCGAGTCCGCGGCGGCGGTCCTCCTCGCGGTCCTTGTACGACACGATCATCACCGGCAGCGATTTCAGCGCGGCATCGCGCTTGATCAGCGTGACGAGCTCGATGCCGTCCATGCGCGGCATGTCGATGTCGGTCACGACGAGATCGAAATCGGCGCCGCGCAGCGCGTTCCAGCCGTCCATCCCGTCGACCGCGACGGTGACGGCATAGCCGCGCTTTTCGAGCAGCTTGCGCTCCAGTTCGCGTACCGTCAGCGAATCGTCGACCACCAGCACGTGCCGGCGCCGTGCGACGGCGGTGTGCTGCGCGCGCTGCACCTTGTCGAGCTGGCCGCCGCGCACGAGCTTGTCGACCGAGCGCAGCAAGTCCTCGACGTCGATGATCAGCACCGGTTCGCCGTTCTCCATCAGCGCGGCCGCCGCGATGTCCTTGACCTTGCCGAGCCGGCGGTCGAGCGGCTGGATCACCAGCATGCATTCGCCGCGGAACCGGTCGACGGCGATCCCGTACGACTCCCATTCGTCGCCGATCACGACGGTCGCGACGCTGTCGCCCGCCTGTTCCGGCGGCGGTGCGCCGAGCAGCTGGTGCGCGGTGACGAGCCCGACCGGGCGGCCGTCGAAGCGGAAATGCTGCTGGCCTTCGAGCGTGTCGATGTCGGCGCGCGCGAGTTCGAGCGTGCGGCGCACGTGCGCAAGCGGGATCGCGTACGCTTCGCCGCCGACCTCGACGAGCAGGCTGCGCACGATCGACAGCGTGAGCGGCAGTTGCAGCACGAAGCGCGCACCACGGCCCGGCTCGGTGAAGATCCGCACGGTGCCGCGCACGGCCTTGACCATGTCGTGCACCGCGTCGAGGCCGACGCCGCGGCCCGACACATCGGTGACGCGGTCGCGCATCGAGAAGCCGGGGAGCAGCAGGAAGTCGAGCAGCTCGAGGTCGGACAACCGCGCGGCCGTGTCCGCGTCGGCGAGCCGGCGCCGCACGACGCCTGCACGCAGCGCGTCGAGATCGATGCCGGCGCCGTCGTCGCTGACGGAGATCAGCAACTGGCCCGCGCTGTGGCGTGCTTCGAGCGTCACGCTCGCTTCGGCCGGCTTGCCGCGCGCGATGCGCTCGTCGGGCGTCTCGACGCCGTGGTCGAGCGCGTTGCGCAGCAGGTGGCCGAGCGGCGCGTCGAGCATGTCGAGGATGTCGCGGTCGACCTGCGTCGTTTCGCCGACGATCGCGAATCGCACGCGCTTGCCGAGCGAACGTGCGAGATCGCGGACGATGCGCGGATACGCGTGCGTTGCGTCGCCGAACGGTCGCATCCGGCAGCGCAACGCTTCGTCGTAAAGCTGCTGCGCGAGATGCGTGCTGCGGCGGTCGAAGCGGTCGAGCTCGTCCAGGCGCGCGCCGAGCTGCAGCTGCAGGTTGCCGAGCCCCTGGCGCACATCGTTCAGCGACGCGAGCGCGGCCGGGTCGAGCCGCTCCGCGAGCGTTTCGACGAGCACGTCCAGCGAGCGCGCGACGTCGCGCTGCATCCGCTTGATGCGTAGGATCGAGCCCGTGAACGGCTTCAGCCAGTGCGATTCGACGAGCGATTCGCTGGACAGGCTCAACAGCTGGTCGAGCTGCTCGGCGCGTACGCGCAGCATCCGCTGCGGATCGTGCCGGGGGGGCGGTTGGGTGTGCAAAGGCGGGGCGTCGGGCGCGACGGCATGCAAGCCCGGCGACGGATCGGCCGGCGGGTGGCGCGGGGGGCCGTCGCCGGTGCGCGGCGATATCGAGACAAGGGCGGTATCGTCGGGCGCGGAGCCGATGTGCGGCGCTGCGGCGCCTGGTTCCGGCGCGGGTGGTACGGGCAGTGTAAGCGGTGTGAGCGACACCGCGCGTTCGGCGCGCTCGTCCGACGCGTCGGTCGGACCCAGTGCGGCCAGCGCGTCGATATCCGCGCGCGAGATCGCCGCCGCCGGATCGGCGTTGCCGACGCGCAGCAGCAGGTCCACGCCATGCAGCAGTGCGTCGATGTGCGCGGTCGTCAGCGTCAGCTCGCCACGCTGCGCGGCGACGAAGCATTCCTCCATCGCGTGCGCGACGTCGACGCCGTCCTGCAGGTCGACGATGCGCGCCGCGCCCTTCAGCGAATGCGCGGCGCGCATGCACGCTTCCAGCGCGGGCGCGTCGCCGGGCGAATGTTCGAGCGTCAGCAGGCCACTCGTGAGCGCCTGCGTCTGCGTGTGTGCTTCGTCGCGGAACAGGTCGAGCAGCGACAGGCGCATCAGGTCGTCGTCGGTGCTCATCGCAGGCTCCTCGCAAGCGAGTCGAACACGCGATCGGTGTCCAGCACGCCGATCGTTGTATCGCGCCACGCGAGCAGGCCGCGCGTGTGCATCGCGGCCGCGTGGGTGAGCGTCGTCGGCACTGGCAGCAGCGCATGCGCCGCGAAGCGCAGCACGCCCTCGACCTCGTCGACGGGCAGCGCGACCGCGTCGCCGCGATGCTCGACGACCAGCATCCGCGCATACGCGTTGCGCGACTCGTGCGGTCCGGTTGCGTTGCGTTCCAGATTCAGCAGTACGCCGAGGGATGCTGCGATCGTCAGCGTGCCGCGCACGTTGACGAGCCCGAGCACGGCGCCGTCGCGCCGGTGCGGCAGCGAATGGATCGGGCGCGGCCCGTCGACCTGCCGCAGCGCGGCGGCGGGCAGGCCGAGCCATTCGTCGCCGACGCGGAACGCGAGCGCGGACTGCTGCGCTTGCGCATCGTCGGGAGATGCGGCGGATGCAGTGAGTGGTGCGTCCGCAGGGGCTGGCTGCGACGTGCTGCGTGCGACGCGCGCCGTTTCGGCGAGGTCCGCGTCGGTGAGCGGCCGGTCGAGCAGCTTCCCGGCCGCGTGTTCGAACACCGGGCAGTTCAGGCAGCGGGTGTGCACGACAAGCCGCGGGCACGAGCCGTCGCCTTGCGTGCCGATGCGATTCCAGCAATCGTCGACGGCCCTGGCCGGAGCGCGATCGTCACGAGCGGCGTGGGTCATGGGTTCCGCCCGTTTCGCTGGTCTGGTCCGCCGTCGGCACGGCTGACGCGTCGCGCGCTTGCCCGCTGCGCACGCAGCATCAGTTGCCGGGCACCTGCCGCGTCACCTGCCGCGTCGCGCAGCGCGGCGAGATGGGTCAGGGCCTCATAGTGAGCCGGGTCGAGATACAGCGTCTTGCGATAAAAATCCTGCGCGTCCGCATCGAGGCCGCGCGCATCGGCGATCAGGCCGAGCAGGTAGAACGCGTCCGCGTCGGGGCCGTGCGCGAGCGTGAATGCGTGCGCGGCGCGCTCGGCGTCGTCGAGGCGGCCCGTGTCGGCGAGCCGGCGGGCGTCGGCGAGCATGGGCGCCGGGGCGGCGGGTGCGCTCGGCGCGGCATCCGCGGCATCGGGCGCCGCGTGCGCGATGCGTGTCGCCGGCTGCCGCTGTGGCGCGGCCGGCGGGCGGTGCAGGGTTGCCGTTGCGAAATGGTTTGCCATGGAGGGTGCCGCCACCGGGTGCCGGAGCGGCAACGTCTGCGGCGCCACCGGCTTCGCAGATGCCGCAGACAAGGTGGGCGGCCGCTCGCCATCGTTCGCGCCCGTGGCCGGAGCATCAGCCTGCGCCGCGCGATGGAACGCGAACGCGAGCGGAATGCGCGCGGGCGCCAGCGCATGCCGCATCATCAGCCCCGTCTCGGCCGGGCCGACGAAGATCGTGCCGCCGTCCGCGAGTTGCCGGTCGAGCAGCCGGATCGACTGGTCCTGAGCGTGTCGGTCGAAATAGATCAGCACGTTGCGGCAGAAGATGAAGTCGTAGCGCGTGTCCGCGTCGAGCGGCAGGTCGAACAGGTTCGCCTGCACGAAGCGTACCGGTTCGCGCACCCGCGGGTCGAGCTGCCAGCCGCCGACCGTCTCGCTGAAATGGCGGTCGCGGAATTCGAGCGGGTGGCCGCGAAACGCGTTGCGTCCGTAGACGCCGGCCCGCGCCCGCTCAATCGCGCGTGCGCTGATGTCGATCGCGTCGATCGCGAAGCGTGACGGGCCGATGCCGGCGTCGAGCAGTGCCATCGAGATCGAATACGGCTCCTCGCCGGTCGAGCACGGCACGCTCAGCACCCGCAGCGTGCGCGCCGGCTCGCGCACGAGCCGCGCGTCGGCGATCCGCGCAAGCGCGACGAATGCCTCGCGGTCGCGGAAGAACCACGTTTCCGGCACGACCAGCGTTTCGATCAGCGCCTGCCGTTCGTCCGCGGACGCATTCAGCCGCTGCCAGTACACATCGATCGCGTCGCCACCGGCGGCCTCGGCGACGTCGTCCGGCATGCCGCCGGCGGGCAGCGGTATGTCGGGCGCGTCCGGTGCATCGGCCTGCGTGACGCGTGCGCGTTCGGCAACCGCGCGCGCGAGCGCACGATTGCCGAGCGTCGCCGCATCCATCCCGGTTTCACGCGCGAGCCACGCTTCGAATCGAGGGTCGTTGGCGTTCATCATGGCCATCATCCGGCAAGCGCCTGCGCGGGTGGAAACAGCAATGCGCGCGCGTCGTCATCGAGCATCTGCTCTACGTCGATCCGCTGCACGAATCCCGTCGCGTCGGCGGCGACCGGCCCGAGCCAGCGCGCGTGCGGCATCGCGATCCCGCTGTCGGCGAATTGCGCGGGCGCGAACTCGCGCACCTGCGTCGCGTGCTCGACGATCAGCCCGAGCCATCGATCGGCACCGTCCACCTCGTGTTGCTGCGCATAGTGCACGACGACGAGCCGCGTCGATCGCAGCGCGTGCGCCGCGCCCGAGCGCGAGCCGCGGCACGTCAATCACCGGCACCAGCTTGCCCCGGTGATCGATCACGCCGGTGAGCCATGGCGGCGTACCCAGCATCGACTTCACGGGCGCGAGCGGCAGCACCTCGACGATCCGCGTCGCATCGAGCGCATAGCGTTCGCCGTCGAGTTCAAAAAGAAGGAAGAGCATCGTGTCGTCCGCCCGAAGGCCGCGTGCGTCAGCCGTCGATCTTGAAGCGCGACACGCCGGTGCGCAGGTGGTTCGCGACGAGCGTGAGGTCGTCGATCGCCTGCGACGACTGGCGCAGCGATTCGGCCGTCTGCTGCGCGGCTTCCGACAGCTGCGACAGCGCCTGCGTGATCTGCTCGGCACCGTTCGCCTGCGTCTGCATTCCTTCGTTGACCATCTGGAAGCGCGGCGCGAGCGTCTGCACCTCGGCGATGATCTGCGACAGCTGCCCGCCGACCTGCTGCACGTCGAGCATGCCGCGGCGCACTTCCTCGGAGAACTTGTCCATCCCCATCACGCCCGCCGACACGGCCGACTGGATCTCCTTCACCGTCTGCTCGATGTCGTAGGTCGCCACCGCCGTCTGGTCGGCGAGGCGGCGGATCTCGGTCGCGACGACCGCGAAGCCGCGGCCGTACTCGCCGGCCTTCTCGGCCTCGATCGCCGCGTTCAGCGACAGCAGGTTGGTCTGGTCGGCCACCTTGGTGATCGTCGCGACGACCTGGTTGATGTTCAGCGCCTTCTCGTTGAGGATCGCGAGCTTCGCGTTCACCGAGCCGGCCGCGTCCATCACGCTGCGCATGGTCTCGCCCATCCGCGTGAGGCCGCTCTGGCTCACGCCCGCGAGCGTCGCCGACTGCTCGGCCACGCCGTTCACCTCGTTCATCGTGCGCAGCAGATCGCGTGACGTCGCGAAGATCTCGCGCGACGTCGCGCCGATCTCGGTCGTCGTCGCCGCGGTTTCATTGGCGGTCGCCTGCTGCTCGCGCGACGTCGCCGCGATTTCGGCGACTGACGTCGTCACCTGCAGCGACGACTGCTGCGCCTGCGACACGAGGCTCGCGAGCTGTTCGGCCATCCGGTTGAAACCGTCCTGCAGCGTGCCGAATTCGTCGCTGCGGCGCAGGTCGAGCCGCTGCGCGAGGTTGCCGGTGCGCATTGCGTCGTGCACCTCGACGAGCCGCGCCATCGGCCCCGTGATCGCGCGGAACAGCGCATAGCCGGTCGCGAGCGCGACCAGCAGCACGACGCTCAGCGCGGTCGCGAGCGTCGCTTCAGCCGTGTTGACCGACGTGCGGATCTGCCGTGCCGAATCGTCGGCCGCGCTGCGGTTTTCGTCGACCAGCGCGTCCGCGGCTCGGACTACGTTCTCCCACGCCGTCGTCACGTGCGCGAAGTTGGCCCGCGCAGCCGCGCGGTCGCTCGCCGCCGCATGCGCTGCGTCGTTCAACAGCGGCAGGTACTGGTCGTATGCGGCCCGGAGCGCGGCGAAGCGCGCCTTGTCGTCGTCGCGGAACAGCGTCGCCTCGTATTGCGTCGACGCCTGATCGAAACGCCGCAGCGCTTCCGGAATCCGGTCGAGATCGCGCTTCGTGCCGTCTGAATCGCCGTCGCTGAAGATCGCGCGTTCGACCACCGTATAGCTTTGATTGGTCGCGGCGCGCAGCGACGTCGACAGGTACAGGCCCGGCACCGAATCCCGCTGGAGGCTGTCGGCAGCGGCGTCGATCGCCGTCAATCGGGTGTATGAAATCGCGGCCATGACCAGCATCAGCACGAAGATCGCGCCGAAGCTGAGCACGATGCGCTTGCCGAGCGTGAAGCGTCCGCCGCGCAGCAGGGCGGGCAAAGGGGGCGTGCCGGCGCGGGGCGTCGTCGCAGTGGCCATGTCTATCTCCCGTAGGGCTTGGGTCGCCTGGATCCGGCGGCGCGAAGTGCGGAGAAAACGATTCGGTCGCGGGTCGGCGCGATCGATCGAATCGTTCCGAATGGGTGCCCGATTGCCGACGCCCCGCATGCTGTCATGCAGCGCGCCTGATCGCAATCGAATTTTTTACGCATTGAGCCATGCTTTTTTCATCCCATTAAAGATAGGTCAATACGCAGACGTTTGCGGAAATTTGAAAGGGAGCGGGGGTAAGTTGCTGCCGGTATTTCGGCTGGCCGGCCGACGACGGGGCTCCGGCTGACTGAAATGCGGAACAATGACGCATGATCGAATCGTCTGAAATCCAATTGAAATGTTTCCGATATGGGGATGTGAGCATGATTATCGATTTTCGTGCCGCCCAACTCGTGAAAGCCACGCAAAGACTCTGTAAGTTGGTGAAGAGGCGACGGGACGTTGGTCGCTGGCAGAGACGCTGACCGAGCGTGGCCTCGATCGTCTCGCCGAATGTTCGACGTCACGCGCTTCGCACGTGAATGCTTGACGGGCTAGACTCGATCAATCGTCTCTCGGCCACCAAGGTTTCGCCGGTGGCCGGATCAGGTAATCGTCCAGGTTTTTGTCGGCCAGCCATTTCGGGCGGGCGCCGTGTCCCGTCCACGATTTTCCCGATGACGGATCGTAGTATTTGGCGGGCAGCTTCTTGGGCTTGTCCTTCACAAAACCCGGCCGCCCGCAGCAGTCCCAACTCCGTGATGCCGTATTGCTTGACCAGCTCATGTATTGCGGCCAGTACGGCCGCTTTTTCTTTCTTTCGCGCGTCGTCAAGGAGCAAGTTAAGGAAACACTGATTTATCCGGCTCGGTGGTCATCGCTGACGCAGCCGAGGACGGAGTAGAAGATAGTTCACGGAACGAACCCACGACGATGAAACGGCAAACGAGCTTTGCGGAAGCGGAAAGCGCGGGCAAGAAGCGCGTGACTCGGCGTCAGCGTTTCCTGGACGAGATGGACAAGCTCGTGCCGTGGTCGCGATTGCTGACGGCAATCGAGCCGTACTACCCGAACGGAGTTCGCGGCCGCCCGCCGATCGGTCCGGAGCGAATGCTTCGAATCTACTTCCTGCAGCAGTGGTACAGCCTGTCGCACGAAGGGCCGGAGGATGCGCTGTATGACAGCATTGCGATGCGGGCGTTTGCCGGGATTGATCTGGCCGTCGAGAATGTGCCGGATGCGACCACGCTGATGAAGTTCCGGTGCCTGCTTCTCGCACATGAGGTCCGACATCAGAACATCCAGGCGACGGTTCGAGCGAACGGCGCTTGATGGCGGTGAATTCAACTGGTCGATGCAACACACTTGACATCGAACGGCGCCTCGCCTCGGCGGTCTCGAGGCTGCTGCAACTGACTGCTGACGCGCCGACGGCCACTGGTCGGCAAGACTGCAGAGAAACAATCGGCCAAGCGTGGTCATTCTGATAAGCCGTGCTCCCGTCGCACCAGTCGGCAGCGCGAGTGGGCTTTGCCACCACATCCGAACACCCTGCGCTGAGGGTCTCGCCAATCAGTTTCACTCCCCCCGGCACCGACTGGCGGCGCACTCCTTCGACAATCTTCGGCCCATTTCCGGATACAGAAAATGCACCCGCCACAGGTTGCACAATTTGTGCACGACGTATACTATTGATCGTCGTGCACCGTAAGGTGGCGCCGGCTGGACCGATCGCTACGCGCAGTAGAACCCGACGCTACAGGCAATCGAATCGTTCAACGCTCACCATTCGAGCCATGGCAGTGCAGCAAGCGCTATCGATGTCACTCAGTGTCGTTTATGACGTTGGATTTGCACATTTCCACTTGAGCTTTGTTTCGCATAACACGTTTGAGTTGGCTCATGGCTGGAGTGTTCGCTGTTGGCGCAAGCCTGCACGTCCTCACATACTTCTCCGCCACGGAGGCGAGCGTCAACACGCAACTATTCGAGAAGTCGCATTCGTGACGGTATGCCGGAAAACTGAACAGCAGGAACTAGCGAAATTTGGCCCATCGATGCCGGGATCTCCGGGTTTTCGAAGCCTTCCGAAACGCTTCAGCTCATCACTATGATTCCCAGCCAGCTCCTTCAACATGCACACGAAATCGTTAGCAATTGCGCCTTCTGCTTTGTTTCGTCGATCGACGCTTCGGGGCAGATCAACTCCAGAGTCGTTGAGATTCTCGAGATCGGGGCGGACCTCTCCATCCGATTCATGACCGATTCGAGGACTCGCAAAGCGCACGAGATTCGCCAAGGAAGCACGATCAGTCTTTCATTCCTCAGCATGACCGACCGAGGATACGTAACGATGGGAACCATCCCAACAGTCTCTGCGGAAACCATGCTGAAGCAACGAATCTGGAGGGAGTCGTTGCGGACTTGGTTCCCCAACGGGCCGGGCGATCCTCATGTGGTTACTGTGACCTGCGAGCCCAACTGGATTGAGCTATGGTGCTGCATGCGGGGTGTCGCCCCGGCTCCACTGGGCCTCAATTCAGTGCGTCTGACACGGAAGGACCGAAACTGGCAAGCACATCAGACCTTTCCTGTCGATGGCGGGCCAATACCACTCTGACAAGCGACATAACACTGCAGTGAGACAAACGACTGACCACGCAGGCTGACCGTTCTTACGGGCCTCAGACTCAACTCAAATGTTAGGCGATGAATGTCATGAGTTCGATAACACCATTCTTGACTCTTCTCAAAGAGGGAAAGCTGATAACGGCAATTCGGGCAAATGCGCTCTACAAACCGTTCTACACACTCAGCTATTTAGCGACACTAAAGAATTGCGGCGTGCTGGATCAACTTTCTTCCGGTCCCACGTCCCTCAAGGAACTGACATTATCCTATGCGGGCAATGCAAAGACCACGGAAGCGTTGGAAAGCTGGTTGCAAATGGGTTGCCGGCTGAAGGTTCTTGCCTCCACTAGCAAGGGCTATGTTCTTACGGGATTGGCCAGAAAGCTGTCACTGCCGGAGAACGACGCGACGCTGGCACTCTTACAAGAAGTGGCAAGCCTGCACTATCGTCTCATCTCGGAAACACCGAAGAAGATCCGTAACGGCGAGCTGTGGCCGCTAGACAACCAGGATGGGGCACTTACTGCGCGCTCGTCCCGCGCACTAGAACCCTTTGTTCTCGAGGCAATCAAAAGATATATTCCCGCTTCAAAGCCGTGCCAGTTGCTTGAAATTGGCTGTGGCTCCGGGGTTTACATTCGACATGCTGCAGAACGTAACCCGCGCCTGGTCGCGCTAGGCCTGGAATTACAAGAAAACGTAGCGCAGATCGCAAGAGAGAATCTGAAGCAATGGGGATTGAGCAATCACATCGAAATTAGCGTTGGCGATATACGAACAATACCGATCGAATCGAAATTCGATGCTGCAACGCTCCACAACAACATATATTATTTCACTGTCGAAGAGAGGATCAGGGTTCTGGATAGAATCAGGGGATTCCTGAAAGAAGGCGGCGAGCTAATAATTACAACATGCTGTCAAGGTGGAAATCTCGGGATTGAAGCACTGAATCTTTGGGCTGCCTCCAATTTGCACGGCGGAAGACTTCCAGAGACAGCTGAGATGATCCACCAGTTAAGGCAGGCTGGGTACGAAGAAGTCGAATCGTCTCAACTAATACCAGGCGATAGCTTCTATGCCTTCCGCGCCCGGAAATAGTTCGCCCCTTTCATTTCTGATTTATCCATGGAAGCGATCCCAATTGATATTAGTGAAATTTTTTAAAATCACCAGGCAAGGCAATTGTATTTCTTGAACTGAAGATACAACTCGTTGGTGACTCGTCGCACGCCAAACAGTGTGCACGAGATTGTATGAACGGCATACAATTCAGGTCGCATATCGAATCGCAGGGCTTGCGCCATGAAATCTACACCCGACGACCTGGGGCGCCGCGAACGCAAGCGCAGGCAGATGCTGGCGCATCTGGCAGACACGGCCGCCAGCCTGTTTGAATCGCTAGACTATGAATCCGTGACGATGGAACGGATTGCAGAAAAAGCCGATGTCGCCAAGCGGACACTGTACAACCACTTCCCGACCAAGGAAGCCATCCTCGCGTATTGGATCGACGCTGAGTTGCAACGAGACCTGTCAAGCCTGCAAGACCGTATTGCCAGATGCAGGACGTTCCGTTCGCGCCTTGGTTGTTTGTTGAGTGCATCGGCCGAATGGTGCGAGAAGCATCCGGAACACCTCATGGCATTTCTTCGGCATCGGCTGCTTCATGTCGGAGCACCGAATTACCAAGGGGGCCGTCAGACAGCAGTGACATCGCCGTTGCCTGGCAGCACCTCATTGCCGCAGGTCAACTGAGCGGTGAAATCAGCAAAGCGTTTCCTGCTGCGCAGCTCGCCACATGGTTTCACCATCTGTACCTTGGGGCGCTACTTCGGTGGCTAAATGTCCCGGACCTCTCCCTTGAGAACGAATTTCGGTCTATTACCACGTTGTTCATCGAGGGCGCAGGCACAAGAAGAGATGCCGGCTGACTTGTGCATCCGAGCACGTTGCGTCGCCAACAACTGATCCTTTCGCCATCTACTGCTGCCGCTTCCAACAGTCGTATCCCGCGTGGTCCCGGTGGCGCCCGCAGTCGCGGGATAATTCAATGTGTGAAACAGTAACCTGCAACCAGAGAAGCCAAGCCGACATAGTCGATTAAGGCTTCCAATCAGGAGCGTCCGTGACACCCACGACTACTTCCCCGAGTGGTGTGGCGGCAGCTTCGATTCCGTCGCCTTCGATCTCATGCTTGCGAATCATCGGCTCCCGGCAGAAGTGTGCAGCAAGTGCCAACATGCTCGTTATCGACATGAAGACGTGGCTACCCATCGCACGCTGCTGGAACTGGCAACCGCTTGCGGGTCTTCCGACATCACCATGTCGGGCGCGCGTTCAAGGCGAGTCCGGGGCATATCGCATCACACATCGTACTATGCAGGGGAATTGAAGCGGTATCGGCACGGTCACCGACATCTCTCGGAAAATTCCCGGACGGCACTACGGTACAGCGGCGTCTAATCCCGATTCTATGACGGTGATTCAGGCTCCCGGCGCGCGGTGCCAATATCGGTCTCGGCATCTTTTTCAATCAGAAATCGCTCGTGATTCTCGCCTGCCAGCCACTTCGGCGGTCGCCCGTTCCCGCTCCACGTTTGCCCTGTTTTCGGGTTCCAGTACTTTGGCGGCGCTCTTTTTCTGGCAATCTTGTTGCCACTTTGATGCGGCACTACGTCGGCATCGATACCCAGTTCATCCAGAGCCTCACGCACACGCGCGATCACCAGCTCCGCCAGGCGTTCGGATTCCATCCGCCTCTCTTCCTCGATCGCCCGCTTCAATCGATCGTATAGCGTACGCAGCTTGCTATATTCGTCCATTCGATTGCCTCTCAATCAAGCCGCTCCGGGCTAATGTTTCGCCGACACCGTGGCACTTTTCGCCCCTTTTGCCGCGACGCCTGCGCACATCATGCGGAATGGCCTGATACGACGGTTTCGTTCACCCCGTCAGGTGCGACACGGGAAAAGGCAACGAGCGGTACATTGCCTGCTTTCTACGATTCGTTCGATTCGGGTTGGGTACGAGCGCTTCTGCACGTAAAGAGCAGCTCACGCGGAGTATCAGGCTTATAAGCATCATCGACAGGCCCGGCCCGTGAAATCAGGTGATAGTTGTCGGCACCACAGACCTTGTTGGCCTGATCAACGCACGCCTTGCCGGTCTCGAGCAGGCCCTGGCATTGAACTCGGTAGGCCTGACCGCCATTCTCCAGCGTAACGGCATCAAGATTGTAGTTCGGGCCGGATGCTGCACATCCCGACAGAAAGGCGGCACACGTCAGCAGGCTGGCATACAGCAATTTCATAGTTGACTCTCGTATTGAACGGACATGCCGCGTTTACGCGATACGGCATGTTCGAAATGTGCTCCGGATGGCGGAGCAATTTCAGGCTTTTCTGCGATCGACCGAAGGCGATTGCCTCCGGTCGATTCAATCCGCCGACGCTTACCACTGATACGCCGCGCCCACGCCTACACTGGTGCCCTGCGAGCTATAACCTGCGCCGAGCCTCCCCTTGATGTTTTGAGTAAAGCGGACCGACGCCCCGAAGGCTACGGCCTGCTGGCCCTTGTAGGTGCCGGCGCCGATACCCACCGCGATCGTCTTTCCAAGATCCACGTCGGGAATCATCGTCAACGCGGTGGCAGCGGCGACACCGGCATAGGCGGCCTTTGCTACCTGGTTCACCTGCGTGGATACCTCATTGACCCGCTGATCCGTGTAGCGATTCGCCTGGGAAAGCGAATCATTCAGCTGGTTCAGGTTCACTGCGTCGGTACCCTGCGTACCCGGCGCGACGTTCGTGATCTGGCGCTGCTGCGTGTCGCTGCCGACCGACACCACGTTCGAACGGCCACCGTCGTTCGAATTCGCGCCGATCGCCACCGAGTTCGAGCCGGCGGTGACGGTCGGCCGGTCGGTGCCGCTGCCGTTCATGTCGGCCGCGACGCCGTTGTTGTTCGCCGTACGCGTCGTGTTGTTGTTGATCGTGGTCGACAGTTGGTTTACCTGATCGCCGAGGTTCGTCACGCCGGTCGACAGCGAAGCCACCGTGCTGTTCGTCGTGCTCAGGCCGGTCGACAGCGAGCCGATGCCGGTCGACGTCGACGTGGACAGCGACGTCAGGTTGCTGTTGGTCGAGCTGAGGCCCGTCGACAGCGAGTTGATCGCCGTCGAGGTCGACGTGGACAGCGACGTGAGGTTGCTGTTC
>NZ_JANKOG010000036.1:0-45942 GCF_024656005.1 Burkholderia sp. SCN-KJ | reverse complement strand
ATCGCAGCAAGCAGGCAAGCAGGCAAGCAGGCAAGCAGGCTGACTGATCAGGCGGGACTTTTATGTACGCCGCGCGCCGTGTCGCGAATGGACGAGTGGCTCGACCCCGCTGCTGCCGGCAACTCCGCAGCCAGGGTGGCCAGTCTTGCACCGCTCGCAGCGCGAGAGTCTGATTGGCGCCGAGTTGTTTGAGCAGATGGCAGCTAATCGACGCATCCTGCTCCTCATCATCGTCGACTGCATCGAACCCGCCCCGCGAGATCTACCACGTCTATCAGCTCCATTGCCACCGGCTTCGAGTCCCGTGCGGTTTCCATCCCGCGATGAACCGACCAGGGGAGCGGTAGCAGATCACCCTTGCGCGCGGCCGAAGGCTCCGTCAATCGCCGGGGTGCCGCCGATGGCCGCGTCATGCTCGAAGTGATCACGCCTCCGGTCGTTCTCCCGTTATTTGCCTCCTCGAGCACATTGCACGGCAAGTCTAGCCATCGCAAATCGGAGTCCATTATCTCGGCTATTGATTGGTGTATATCGGTTATCTCCGCCCAACGTCGTCGATTCTGTTTTGAGGTGCTGGTGTGTGATTGGCGCGTTTCAGGGCAAATCCACGGCTGCCTCGGCGACAGCGCGAGGCCGAGATCGCGCGCCCGTCGGCATATGCGTGACGACCGCAACCGCCATGAGGCCTTCCATCGGCGCGAAGGCGTCGCGGGCGAACCTGATTGGCTGGCTCGATCCTGCCAGAGATCCGTGCTGTTGTTTCTGACGAGAACAGGCTACCCGTTTCGAAGGACATAGATTTCTTCGACGAGCGAATAGGCGGTGCCGCCGAAATAGTCGCGGCCTTCGCCCATCAATCCGAAATGCGTACCGTCCGCGTTGACGCCGGACGACCGCACTATGCATGCAGTGCTTGGACTACCCAGTGCCAAGCGCTCGATGGGGCGAATCGGCGGATCGTGTTGCTGCCCTGGCTCCGGGTCGACATGAGCATCGCCGGGCAGTGAGTAGTCGATGTCGACGAACCCGCGTTGAATGTCGGCTTCCCGGCCGCCTGACTCGTACGGGGCGACGTACAGGCGCCTCGGTCAAAGCCGATGCAGCTCCGCGCTTGACTGAACGAGGTTCCAATCGTATCCACACGTCGGATGGTGCGTGTACAGCGCAGCCTCGCTGCGATAGGCCGCCAAGATATTCATGTTGGTCGGCTCGCATGGCGGACGGTTCGACACAATGCGCGCTGCACTGCTGCAGGGTCGCGGGCGACGGCGACACGCAAGGGACGCGGCAGCCAGGCGTGCGGGCGCAGATCGTCGCGTATCACTGGCAGCAAGACATCTATGCGGGCCGAGCTCTCGGCACCTCCTCGCAAAGGTGCCAGCGTCGCTACCCGCCGCGATAAGTGGGTCGACGCGTCGCTCAGCAACCAAGCGTACGCGATCGCTTCCGGAGTCGTGGCTCGCGAGCGTCGCCGCGCGCTGGTGGCCAACGAGCAGCCGGCGTCGACGGTCGGTTTTAAAGTCTCATACGCTGCGCGAGCCGCGGCACCTTTCGCGCGCCCCGCGGTGTCGCGCTCGGAAAGCGCCTGCTGCCGGACTGCTGGCGATCCTTTCCGTGCTGCGCCACGCATTGTCGACGTCGTCCGCATGCGCACGGGAGAAGCAAAGATCAATGCGAAGGCAAGAAGGACGACTGGGTGTCGCGTGGAGGCAGGGAAACGGGAGAGCTGTCGGCATGATCGCGGGACACGGGATGGTATCGCGCCTGCCTTCCGTCAGCGGTGGTGAGGGGAGCGGGCGAAGATGGCCACTAAGTGCTTTCCTGGTTCGATTCCGGTGTCGCAACGGAGCAAGCGGGAACGGCGGCGCTTTCCCTGGAATCCGGCTTCGGCACCCCGTTTGCCGGAAACCCTTGCGCGCAGAAGCCGGTTGTCCCGGGTTTGGCGGGTGCTGATGTGTCGCCATTAAACAACATCACCCCGCTGGGCTCACGCCGGAGGCCCTGCAGATTCCTCCGGCATGGAAATTGCAAATTTTTTGCATCTACCCGCTTGGCATTATGCGCGAGAGGTCGTATGATGGCGGTCTTTCGTTTTTAGCGAAGATGCAAATCGAAGCTGAAGACGGAGTCTGACGAAGATGTGGGCGCCGATCGGCGATCCTCTTGTGCTTGCCTCAGCCGGGCGAGCGCGGGTGTCGGGTGAGTCGCCAGGGCGCGCTGGAAGAGAATGAAAATAATCTTCCGGATGTGCTTGACAAGAGTGCGATGCACCCCCATAATCGTCAGTTCTCTACGGAGGGGTGCCCGAGTGGCTAAAGGGGGCAGACTGTAAATCTGTTGGCTTACGCCTACGTTGGTTCGAATCCAACCTCCTCCACCAGAACATCAGCGCAGAGAGCGGTAGGGAATCGTTAGTGGCCCGTGCGGGTGTAGCTCAATGGTAGAGCAGAAGCCTTCCAAGCTTACGACGAGGGTTCGATTCCCTTCACCCGCTCCAGTCCGTGTAGTTGAAGCGTAATACCGCCCATGTGGCTCAGTGGTAGAGCACTCCCTTGGTAAGGGAGAGGTCGGCAGTTCGATCCTGCCCATGGGCACCAGCAGTAAAAAGTCAGTGTCTGTTTGCGCGCGGCGCAACATGTGAAATTCCTTTCGGGAGTTGAAAATGGCCAAGGAAAAGTTTGAGCGGACCAAGCCGCACGTCAACGTTGGTACGATTGGTCACGTTGACCACGGCAAGACGACGCTGACGGCAGCGATCACGACGGTGCTGACGAAGAAGTTCGGCGGCGAAGCGAAGGCTTACGACCAGATCGACGCGGCACCGGAAGAAAAGGCGCGCGGCATCACGATCAACACGGCACACGTCGAGTACGAAACGGCTAACCGCCACTACGCACACGTCGACTGCCCGGGCCACGCTGACTATGTGAAGAACATGATCACGGGCGCGGCACAGATGGACGGCGCGATCCTGGTTTGCTCGGCAGCAGACGGCCCGATGCCGCAGACGCGTGAGCACATCCTGCTGGCACGTCAGGTTGGCGTTCCGTACATCATCGTGTTCCTGAACAAGTGCGACATGGTGGACGACGCTGAACTGCTCGAGCTGGTCGAGATGGAAGTTCGCGAACTCCTGTCGAAGTACGACTTCCCGGGCGACGACACGCCGATCGTGAAGGGTTCGGCCAAGCTGGCGCTGGAAGGCGACACGGGCGAGCTGGGCGAAGTGGCGATCATGAGCCTGGCAGACGCACTGGACACGTACATCCCGACGCCGGAGCGTGCGGTTGACGGCGCGTTCCTGATGCCGGTGGAAGACGTGTTCTCGATCTCGGGCCGTGGTACGGTGGTGACGGGTCGTGTCGAGCGCGGCATCGTGAAGGTCGGCGAAGAAATCGAAATCGTCGGTATCAAGCCGACGGTGAAGACGACCTGCACGGGCGTTGAAATGTTCCGCAAGCTGCTGGACCAAGGTCAGGCAGGCGACAACGTCGGTATCCTGCTGCGCGGCACGAAGCGTGAAGACGTGGAGCGTGGCCAGGTTCTGGCGAAGCCGGGTTCGATCACGCCGCACACGCACTTCACGGCTGAAGTGTACGTGCTGAGCAAGGACGAAGGCGGCCGTCACACGCCGTTCTTCAACAACTACCGTCCGCAGTTCTACTTCCGTACGACGGACGTGACGGGCTCGATCGAGCTGCCGAAGGACAAGGAAATGGTGATGCCGGGCGACAACGTGTCGATCACGGTGAAGCTGATCGCTCCGATCGCGATGGAAGAAGGTCTGCGCTTCGCAATCCGCGAAGGTGGCCGTACCGTCGGCGCCGGCGTCGTCGCCAAGATCATCGAGTAAGCCAGTTATTCGTTGATCGACAGTTTTGGGGCTGGCAACAGCCAGCCCCAGCATGGTTTAGGGGTATAGCTCAACTGGCAGAGCGTCGGTCTCCAAAACCGAAGGTTGGGGGTTCGATTCCCTCTGCCCCTGCCAAAAATCGCCACGTGTCCCACGTGGCATTTGTTTTAAGGTGTTATGGCGAATCCATCCGTCGAAACTGTAAATACCTCCGGCGATAAGCTGATGCTGGCCCTGGGCGTATTGCTGGTCTTGGCCGGATTCGTGGGCTTCTTCTGGCTGGCCAACCAGCAGTGGTATGTCCGCGGTGCCGCATTGGCGGTAGGTATCATCGCCGGCGTGGCCGTCGGCCTGATGTCCGCACCTGGCAAGAGCCTCATCGCGTTTGCCAAGGATTCGTACAAGGAAGTCCGCAAGGTCGTTTGGCCCACCCGCAAGGAAGCAACGCAAACCACACTCGTCGTGTTCGGTTTCGTGCTCGTGATGGCGATTTTCCTCTGGTTGAGTGACAAATCGATCGAATGGGTGATTTTCTCGGCGATTCTGGGTTGGAAATGATATGAGCGATACTCCGGCATCCCCGAGCGGAAAGCGTTGGTACGTCGTGCACGCCTACTCCGGTATGGAGAAGAGCGTGCAGCGTGCGCTTCAGGAGCGCATCGAACGTGCTGGCATGCAGGATAAATTCGGTCAGATCCTGGTTCCGACCGAAGAAGTGGTCGAAGTCAAAGGTGGCCACAAGGCAGTAACCGAGCGTCGTTTCTTCCCCGGCTACGTGCTGGTGGAAATGGAAATGACGGACGAAACGTGGCACCTCGTGAAGAACACGGCGAAGGTCACGGGTTTCGTCGGCGGTGCGCGTAACCGCCCGACTCCGATTTCCCCGAAGGAAGTCGAAAAGATCATGTCGCAGATGCAGGAAGGCGTCGAGAAGCCGCGCCCGAAGACCCTGTTCGAAGTTGGCGAGATGGTGCGTGTCAAGGAAGGCCCGTTCACGGACTTCAACGGCACGGTCGAAGAAGTCAACTACGAAAAATCGCGCGTGCGTGTGTCGGTCACGATCTTTGGCCGATCCACTCCGGTCGAACTCGAGTTCGGCCAGGTCGAAAAAGTTTGATCCCGATTCGGTGGGCAGCCTCGGCTGCCCACCTTCGCGCTTACGGTCCGCGTTATGGCCGTTGAGGAGCGTCAGTAGCCAGCGGCGAACGCGCGTTATCACTCACCGAACGCCGTCTGGCGTTCCAACGAGGTTTACAAATGGCAAAGAAGATTGTCGGCTTTATCAAGCTGCAGATTCCTGCAGGTAAAGCCAACCCGTCGCCGCCGGTCGGTCCGGCACTGGGCCAGCGCGGCCTGAACATCATGGAGTTCTGCAAGGCGTTCAACGCGCAGACTCAAGGCATGGAGCCGGGTCTGCCGGTGCCGGTGGTCATCACGGCATACGCTGACAAGAGCTTCACGTTCGTGATGAAGACGCCGCCGGCAACCGTCCTGATCAAGAAGGCGGCGAAGGTGGACAAGGGCTCGAGCAAGCCGCACACCGACAAGGTCGGTTCGATCACGCGCGCTCAAGCCGAAGAAATCGCGAAGACCAAGATGCCGGACCTTACGGCAGCTGATCTGGACGCAGCCGTTCGCACCATCGCTGGTAGCGCACGCTCGATGGGCATCACTGTGGAGGGCGTGTAAATGGCTAAGATCTCCAAGCGCCGTCAGGCATTTGCCGCCAAGGTCGACCGTCAGAAGCTGTACGCGATCGAAGACGCACTGGCACTCGTGAAGGAATGCGCGAGCGCGAAGTTCAACGAATCGATCGACGTCGCAGTCCAGCTCGGCATCGATGCGAAGAAGTCGGACCAGGTCGTTCGTGGTTCGGTCGTTCTGCCGGCAGGTACGGGCAAGTCGGTTCGCGTTGCCGTGTTCGCGCAAGGCGAGAAGGCCGAGCAGGCTCGTGCAGCAGGCGCGGAAATCGTCGGTATGGAAGACCTGGCTGAGCAGATCAAGGCTGGCCAGATGGACTTCGACATCGTGATCGCTTCGCCGGACACGATGCGTATCGTCGGTACGCTCGGTCAGATCCTCGGCCCGCGCGGCCTGATGCCGAACCCGAAGGTCGGCACGGTCACGCCGGACGTCGCAACCGCCGTCAAGAACGCGAAGGCTGGTCAGGTGCAATTCCGTGTCGACAAGGCCGGTATCATCCACGCGACCATCGGCCGTGCATCGTTCGAATCGACCGCACTGCGTTCGAACCTGTCGGCGCTGATCGAAGCGCTGCAGAAGGCGAAGCCGGCAACGAGCAAGGGCGTCTACCTGCGCAAGATCGCACTGTCGAGCACGATGGGCGTCGGCGTGCGTGTCGACCAGGCTACGCTGGCAGCGTAAGAAAGTATTCGGGCCGCTTCGTTCGCGAAGCGGCCTACATGGGCTTTGGGCGGTTGTTCGTGCAGTTGGGCGGGCAACCGGTTATCAAAGACCGTTGGTGGGACGCAGCAGGCAGGCGATCCCTTAATTCAAGCCAACGCAGATGGCGAACCCGAAAAAGTTTTGCAGTGGTGAAGCCGCAGGTCGTGAAGCGATTCACGGCGTGAGGTGGAAATACTCCTAACGAGGTCGGACGCCGTTGTTGAACGAGGTACGTGAGGTTTCGGCCATGCCGGCCGCGCCGAACGTATCGTTTCTGGAGGCTAACCGTGCCGCTTAATAGAGAAGACAAGCAAGCCGTCGTCGCTGAGGTTTCCGCGCAAGTCGCGAAGGCCCAGACCGTTGTGCTGGCTGAGTATCGTGGAATTGCGGTTGGCGATCTGACCAAGCTGCGCGCGAAAGCGCGTGAGCAACAGGTTTACCTGCGCGTGTTGAAGAACACGCTGGCGCGTCGCGCTGTTGAAGGTACCCCGTTTGCTCCGCTGGCAGAGCAGATGACTGGTCCGCTGATCTACGGCATCTCGGAAGATGCAATTGCCGCTGCTAAGGTCGTCAACGACTTCAGCAAGAGCAATGACAAGTTGGTCATCAAGGCTGGTTCGTTCGATGGCAAGGTGATGGACAAGGCTGGCGTGCAAGCGCTGGCAAGCATCCCGAGCCGTGAAGAACTGCTCTCGAAGCTGCTGTTCGTTATGCAATCGCCTGTTTCGGGCTTCGCGCGTGCTCTGGCCGCGCTCGCCGAGAAGAAGCAAGCGGAAGCTGCGTAAGCGAACGTGCATCAGCGTTACTGATCGCTGGCTGTATCCGAATTCAATTTAGGAGTATTTCAAATGGCAATCGCAAAAGAAGACATCCTGGCAGCAGTCGAAGGGATGACCGTTCTGGAACTGAACGAACTGGTCAAGGCGTTCGAAGAGAAGTTTGGCGTGTCGGCAGCTGCAGTGGCAGTCGCTGGCCCGGCAGGCGGCGGCGCTGCTGCTGCTGCAGAAGAGAAGACCGAATTCACGGTCGTTCTGGCTGAAGCAGGCAGCAACAAGGTTGCAGTCATCAAGGCAGTTCGCGAACTGACGGGCCTGGGCCTGAAGGAAGCGAAGGACGTCGTTGACGGCGCACCGAAGGCTGTCAAGGAAGGCGTCGACAAGGCTGCTGCTGAAGAAGCCAAGAAGAAGCTGGAAGAAGCTGGCGCGAAGGTCGAAGTCAAGTAAGTTTCGACGCGCTGTGCGAAGGCTGGCGGTATTTTCACCGCCGGCCTTTTTGTGCTTTGTGGGGACGTTATTCTGGCACTCATTCGGGAGCCCGAATAATCGGCCCCAGAAGCCAAAGAAAACCGCCGAATCGTTGTCAATGCATCGATTGGCGTTTCTCTTTGTCTTCTGAAGCGACTGCAGAAGGCAAGTTTGGTCGGGTAGCGGGCAACACAGGCATCCGCTGCCGTCAGCCAGCGGTTGGTAGCGGCCAACCACCAAGCTTCTCGGCTCGTTCAAGCCATCGGGCGGCCATCGGGTCTCAGTCGGTGAACACTCGGGTATGAAACGTCCAGGTATCCCGCCTCGACAGCACCCGCCGTGATTCGGAGATCGTATGCAATATTCCTTCACCGAGAAGAAGCGCATTCGCAAGAGTTTCGCGAAGCGCCCCATCGTTCACCAAGTTCCGTTCTTGCTGGCCACCCAGCTTGAATCATTCAGCACGTTTCTGCAAGCCGATGTGCCTGGCGCGCAACGCAAGCCTGAAGGTTTGCAGGCCGCCTTCACATCGGTATTTCCCATTGTTTCGCACAACGGCTTCGCGCGCCTCGAGTTCGTGAGCTATGCGTTGTCCGCGCCGGCATTCAACATCAAGGAATGCCAGCAGCGTGGCCTGACGTACTGCTCCGCGCTGCGCGCGAAGGTCCGCCTCGTCATCCTCGACAAGGAATCGCCGAACAAGCCGGTCGTCAAGGAAGTGAAGGAGCAGGAAGTGTACATGGGCGAAATTCCGCTCATGACGCCGACGGGCTCGTTCGTCATCAACGGCACCGAGCGTGTCATCGTCTCGCAGCTGCACCGTTCGCCGGGCGTGTTCTTCGAACACGACAAGGGCAAGACGCACAGCTCGGGCAAGCTGCTGTTCTCGGCACGGATCATTCCGTACCGCGGCTCGTGGCTCGACTTCGAATTCGATCCGAAGGACATCCTGTACTTCCGCGTCGACCGTCGCCGCAAGATGCCGGTCACGATCCTGCTGAAGGCCATCGGCCTGACGCCGGAACAGATCCTCGCGAACTTCTTCGTGTTCGACAACTTCACGCTGATGGGCGAAGGCGCGCAACTCGAGTTCGTGCCCGAGCGCCTGCGTGGTGAAGTCGCGCGCTTCGACATCACGGATCGTGATGGCAAGGTCATCGTCCAGAAGGACAAGCGGATCAACGCGAAGCACATTCGCGACCTCGAAGCCGCGAAGACCAAGTTCATCTCGGTGCCGGAAGACTACCTGCTCGGCCGCGTGCTGGCGAAGAACGTCGTCGACGGCGACACCGGCGAAGTGATCGCGAGCGCGAACGACGAAGTCACGGAAAGCGTGCTCGAGAAGCTGCGCGAAGCGGACATCAAGGACATCCAGACGCTCTACACGAACGATCTGGACCAGGGTCCGTACATCTCGTCGACGCTGCGTGTCGACGAAACGACCGACAAGACGGCCGCGCGCATCGCGATCTACCGCATGATGCGTCCGGGCGAGCCGCCGACCGAAGAAGCGGTCGAGGCGCTGTTCAACCGTCTGTTCTACAGCGAAGAAGCGTACGACCTGTCGAAGGTCGGCCGCATGAAGTTCAACCGCCGCGTCGGCCGCGACGAGATCGTCGGCCCGATGACGCTGCAGGACGACGACATCCTCGCGACGATCAAGATCCTCGTCGAGCTGCGCAACGGCAAGGGCGAAGTGGACGACATCGACCACCTCGGCAACCGTCGCGTGCGTTGCGTCGGCGAACTGGCGGAAAACCAGTTCCGCGCGGGTCTCGTGCGTGTCGAGCGCGCGGTCAAGGAACGCCTCGGCCAGGCCGAAAGCGAAAACCTGATGCCGCACGACCTGATCAACTCGAAGCCGATTTCGTCGGCGATCCGCGAGTTCTTCGGTTCGTCGCAGCTGTCGCAGTTCATGGACCAGACCAACCCGCTGTCGGAAATCACGCACAAGCGCCGTGTTTCCGCACTGGGCCCGGGCGGTCTGACGCGCGAACGCGCAGGCTTCGAAGTGCGTGACGTGCACCCGACCCACTATGGCCGCGTGTGCCCGATCGAAACGCCGGAAGGTCCGAACATCGGTCTGATCAACTCGCTCGCACTGTACGCGCACCTGAACGAGTACGGCTTCCTCGAGACGCCGTACCGCAAGGTCGTGGACAGCAAGGTGACCGACCAGATCGACTACCTGTCGGCGATCGAGGAAGGCCGCTACATGATCGCGCAGGCGAACGCCGCGATCGACGAGAACGGCACGCTGATCGACGAACTCGTGTCGTCGCGTGAAGCCGGCGAAACGATGATGGTCACGCCGGACCGTATCCAGTACATGGACGTCGCGCCGTCGCAGATCGTGTCGGTTGCAGCTTCGCTGATCCCGTTCCTCGAGCACGACGACGCGAACCGTGCACTGATGGGTTCGAACATGCAGCGTCAGGCCGTGCCGTGTCTGCGTCCGGAGAAGCCGGTCGTCGGTACGGGCATCGAGCGCACCTGCGCGGTCGACTCGGGCACGACGGTCCAGGCGTTCCGTGGCGGCGTGGTCGACTACGTCGACGCAGGCCGTATCGTGATTCGCGTGAACGACGACGAAGCGGTCGCGGGTGAAGTCGGTGTCGACATCTACAACCTGATCAAGTACACGCGTTCGAACCAGAACACGAACATCAACCAGCGTCCGATCGTGAAGATGGGCGACAAGGTCTCGCGCGGCGACGTGCTGGCCGACGGCGCCTCGACGGACCTGGGCGAGCTCGCGCTCGGCCAGAACATGCTGATCGCGTTCATGCCGTGGAACGGCTACAACTTCGAAGACTCGATCCTGATCTCGGAGAAGGTGGTCGCGGACGATCGCTACACGTCGATCCACATCGAAGAGCTGAACGTCGTTGCACGCGACACGAAGCTCGGGCCGGAAGAAATCACGCGCGACATCTCGAACCTGGCGGAAGTCCAGCTCGGCCGTCTCGACGAATCGGGCATCGTGTACATCGGTGCTGAAGTCGAAGCGGGCGACGTGCTGGTCGGCAAGGTCACGCCGAAGGGCGAGACCCAGCTGACGCCGGAAGAGAAGCTGCTGCGCGCGATCTTCGGCGAGAAGGCTTCGGACGTGAAGGACACGTCGCTGCGCGTGCCGTCGGGCATGAGCGGCACCGTGATCGACGTCCAGGTGTTCACGCGTGAAGGCATCCAGCGCGACAAGCGCGCGCAACAGATCATCGACGACGAACTGAAGCGCTACCGTCTCGACCTGAACGACCAGCTGCGCATCGTGGAAGGCGACGCGTTCCAGCGTCTCGCACGCATGCTGGTGGGCAAGGTCGCGAACGGCGGTCCGAAGAAGCTCGCGAAGGGCACGAAGATCGACCAGGCTTACCTGGAAGACCTCGACCACTACCACTGGTTCGACATCCGCCTCGCGGACGACGAAGCAGCGGCATCGCTCGAAGCGATCAAGAACTCGATCGAAGAGAAGCGTCACCAGTTCGACCTCGCGTTCGAAGAGAAGCGCAAGAAGCTCACGCAAGGCGACGAACTGCCGCCGGGCGTGCTGAAGATGGTCAAGGTGTACCTCGCGGTCAAGCGTCGCCTGCAGCCTGGCGACAAGATGGCAGGCCGTCACGGTAACAAGGGTGTCGTGTCGAAGATCGTCCCGATCGAAGACATGCCGTACATGGCCGACGGCCGTCCGGCAGACGTCGTGCTGAACCCGCTGGGCGTTCCGTCGCGGATGAACGTGGGTCAGGTTCTGGAAGTGCACCTCGGCTGGGCCGCGAAGGGCCTCGGCTGGCGTATCGGCGAAATGCTGCAGCGTCAGGCGAAGATCGAGGAACTGCGTGTGTTCCTGACGAAGATCTACAACGAGTCGGGCCGCCAGGAAGACCTGGAAAGCTTCACCGACGACGAGATCCTCGAACTCGCGAAGAACCTGCGCGAAGGCGTGCCGTTTGCAACGCCGGTGTTCGACGGTGCGACCGAGGAAGAAATGGGCAAGATGCTCGACCTCGCGTTCCCGGACGACATCGCGGAACAGCTCGGCATGAACCCGTCGAAGAACCAGGTCCGCCTGTACGACGGCCGCACGGGTGAAATGTTCGAACGTCGCGTGACGCTCGGCTACATGCACTACCTGAAGCTGCACCACTTGGTCGACGACAAGATGCACGCACGTTCGACCGGCCCGTACTCGCTCGTCACGCAGCAGCCGCTGGGTGGTAAGGCGCAGTTCGGTGGCCAGCGTTTCGGTGAAATGGAAGTGTGGGCACTCGAAGCGTACGGCGCGTCCTACGTGCTGCAGGAAATGCTGACGGTGAAGTCGGACGACGTGACCGGCCGGACGAAGGTTTACGAGAACCTCGTCAAGGGCGATCACGTGATCGATGCAGGCATGCCGGAATCCTTCAACGTGCTCGTGAAGGAAATCCGCTCGCTCGGTATCGACATCGATCTCGACCGCAATTAATCGGACTACGGAGAGAAGGCAATGAAAGCTCTGCTCGATCTATTCAAGCAAGTCCAACAGGAAGAAGTTTTCGACGCGATCAAGATCGGTCTGGCCTCGCCGGACAAGATCCGTTCGTGGTCGTTCGGCGAAGTGAAGAAGCCGGAGACCATCAACTACCGTACGTTCAAGCCGGAACGCGATGGTCTGTTCTGCGCGAAGATCTTCGGGCCGATCAAGGACTACGAGTGCCTGTGCGGCAAGTACAAGCGCCTGAAGCACCGCGGCGTGATCTGCGAGAAGTGCGGCGTCGAAGTGACGCTGGCGAAGGTGCGTCGCGAACGGATGGGCCACATCGAGCTGGCCTCGCCGGTCGCGCACATCTGGTTCCTGAAGTCGCTGCCGTCGCGTCTGGGCATGGTGCTCGACATGACGCTGCGCGACATCGAA
Source organism: Burkholderia sp. SCN-KJ (assembly GCF_024656005.1). Taxonomy (NCBI): domain Bacteria; kingdom Pseudomonadati; phylum Pseudomonadota; class Betaproteobacteria; order Burkholderiales; family Burkholderiaceae; genus Burkholderia; species Burkholderia sp. SCN-KJ. The sequence continues at coordinate 33,548 of NZ_JANKOG010000036.1, read as the reverse complement.
CGCGTGCTGTACTTCGAAGCATACGTGGTGATCGAACCGGGCATGACGCCGCTGAAGGCGCGGCAGATCATGACCGAAGAGGATTACTACAACAAGGTCGAGGAATACGGCGACGAATTCCGTGCCGAGATGGGCGCGGAAGGCGTGCGTGAACTGCTGCGCGCGATCAACATCGACGAGCAGGTCGAGACGCTGCGCACCGAGCTGAAGAACACCGGCTCGGAAGCGAAGATCAAGAAGTACGCGAAGCGCCTGAAGGTCCTCGAGGCATTCCAGCGCTCGGGCATCAAGCCCGAGTGGATGATCCTCGAAGTGCTGCCGGTGCTGCCGCCGGAACTGCGTCCGCTCGTGCCGCTGGACGGCGGCCGTTTCGCGACGTCGGACCTGAACGACCTGTATCGCCGCGTGATCAACCGTAACAACCGGTTGAAGCGCCTGCTCGAGCTGAAGGCACCTGAAATCATCGTCCGCAACGAAAAGCGGATGCTGCAGGAAGCCGTCGACTCGCTGCTCGACAACGGTCGTCGCGGCAAGGCGATGACGGGCGCGAACAAGCGTCCGCTGAAGTCGCTCGCCGACATGATCAAGGGCAAGGGCGGTCGTTTCCGTCAGAACCTGCTGGGCAAGCGCGTCGACTACTCGGGCCGTTCGGTCATCGTGGTCGGCCCGACGCTGAAGCTGCACCAGTGCGGTCTGCCGAAGCTGATGGCGCTCGAGCTGTTCAAGCCGTTCATCTTCAACAAGCTGGAAGTGATGGGCGTCGCGACGACCATCAAGGCTGCGAAGAAGGAAGTCGAGAACCAGACGCCGGTGGTGTGGGACATCCTCGAAGAGGTGATCCGCGAGCACCCGGTGATGCTGAACCGTGCGCCGACGCTGCACCGTCTCGGTATCCAGGCATTCGAGCCGGTGCTGATCGAAGGCAAGGCGATTCAGCTGCACCCGCTCGTCTGCGCGGCGTTCAACGCCGACTTCGACGGTGACCAGATGGCCGTTCACGTGCCGCTGTCGCTCGAAGCGCAGATGGAAGCGCGTACGCTGATGCTGGCGTCGAACAACGTGCTGTTCCCGGCCAACGGCGATCCGTCGATCGTGCCGTCGCAGGATATCGTGCTGGGTCTGTACTACGCGACCCGCGAAGCGATCAACGGCAAGGGCGAAGGCCTGTCGTTCACCGGCGTGTCGGAAGTGATCCGCGCGTACGAGAACAAGGAAGTCGAGCTGGCCTCGCGCGTCAACGTGCGGATCACCGAAATGGTCCGCAACGAGGACACGTCGGAAGGCGCGCCGGAATTCGTGCCGAAGATCTCGCTGTACGCGACGACCGTCGGTCGCGCGATCCTGTCGGAGATCCTGCCGCACGGCCTGCCGTTCTCGGTGCTGAACAAGCCGCTGAAGAAGAAGGAAATCTCGCGCCTGATCAACACCGCATTCCGCAAGTGCGGTCTGCGTGCGACGGTCGTGTTCGCCGACCAGCTGATGCAGTCGGGTTTCCGCCTCGCGACACGTGCCGGCATTTCGATCTGCGTGGACGACATGCTCGTGCCGCCGCAGAAGGAAACGATCGTCGGCGACGCCGCGAAGAAGGTGAAGGAGTACGACCGCCAGTACATGTCGGGTCTCGTCACCGCGCAGGAACGCTACAACAACGTGGTCGACATCTGGTCGGCAACGTCGGAAGCGGTCGGCAAGGCGATGATGGAGCAGCTGTCGACGGAGCCGGTGACGGACCGCGACGGCAACGAGACGCGCCAGGAGTCGTTCAACTCGATCTACATGATGGCCGACTCGGGCGCCCGGGGTTCGGCGGTGCAGATTCGTCAGCTGGCCGGTATGCGAGGCCTGATGGCGAAGCCGGACGGCTCGATTATCGAGACGCCGATTACCGCGAACTTCCGCGAAGGCCTGAACGTGTTGCAGTACTTCATCTCGACCCACGGCGCACGTAAGGGTCTGGCTGATACGGCACTGAAGACCGCGAACTCGGGTTACCTGACGCGTCGTCTCGTCGACGTCACGCAGGATCTGGTGGTGGTCGAGGACGATTGCGGCACGTCGAACGGCGTCGCGATGAAGGCGCTGGTCGAAGGCGGTGAAGTCGTCGAAGCGCTGCGCGACCGTATCCTCGGCCGCGTCGCGGTCGCGGACGTCGTGAACCCGGAAACGCAGGAAACGCTGTACGAATCGGGCACGCTGCTCGACGAAACGGCGGTCGAGGAAATCGAACGCCTCGGCATCGACGAAGTGCGCGTGCGCACGCCGCTGACCTGCGAAACGCGCTACGGTCTGTGCGCGGCCTGCTACGGCCGTGACCTCGGCCGCGGCTCGCTCGTGAACGTCGGCGAAGCAGTCGGCGTGATCGCGGCACAGTCGATCGGTGAACCGGGCACGCAGCTGACGATGCGTACGTTCCACATCGGTGGTGCGGCATCGCGTGCGGCAGTGGCGTCGTCGGTCGAAGCGAAGAGCAACGGTATCGTGCGTTTCACGGCGACGATGCGTTACGTCACCAACGCGAAGGGCGAGCAGATCGTCATTTCGCGTTCGGGCGAGGCGCTGATCACCGACGATTTCGGTCGCGAGCGCGAGCGTCACAAAGTGCCGTACGGCGCGACGCTGCTGCAACTCGACGGCGCGACGATCAAGGCCGGCACGCAGCTGGCGACGTGGGACCCGATGACGCGTCCGATCATCACCGAGTACGGTGGTACGGTGAAGTTCGAGAACGTCGAGGAAGGCGTGACCGTCGCGAAGCAGATCGACGACGTGACCGGCCTGTCGACGCTGGTCGTGATCGACGTGAAGCGTCGTGGTTCGCAAGCTTCGAAGAGCGTGCGTCCGCAGGTGAAACTGCTCGACGCAAACGGCGACGAAGTGAAGATCCCGGGCACGGAGCACGCAGTGCAGATCGGCTTCCAGGTCGGCGCACTGATCACCGTGAAGGACGGCCAGCAAGTGCAGGTGGGTGAAGTGCTTGCACGTATCCCGACCGAAGCGCAGAAGACGCGTGACATTACCGGCGGTCTGCCGCGGGTGGCGGAACTGTTCGAAGCGCGTTCGCCGAAGGATGCCGGCATTCTGGCGGAAGTCACCGGTACGACGTCGTTCGGCAAGGACACGAAGGGCAAGCAGCGTCTCGTCATCACGGACCTCGAAGGCAATCAGCACGAGTTCCTGATCGCGAAGGAAAAGCAGGTCCTGGTCCACGATGCTCAGGTCGTCAACAAGGGCGAAATGATCGTGGACGGCCCGGCCGATCCGCACGACATCCTGCGTCTGCAGGGTATCGAGGCGCTGTCGCGCTACATCGTCGACGAAGTGCAGGACGTGTATCGTCTGCAGGGCGTGAAGATCAACGACAAGCACATCGAGGTGATCGTTCGCCAGATGCTGCGTCGTGTGCAGATCACCGACAACGGTGATACGCGCTTCATCCCGGGCGAACAGGTCGAGCGTTCCGACATGCTGGACGAGAACGATCGCATGATCGCCGAGGGCAAGCGCCCGGCTTCGTACGACAACGTGCTCCTCGGTATCACGAAGGCGTCGCTGTCGACCGACTCGTTCATCTCCGCGGCATCGTTCCAGGAAACGACCCGCGTGCTGACCGAAGCGGCGATCATGGGCAAGCGCGACGATCTGCGCGGCCTGAAGGAAAACGTGATCGTCGGCCGTCTGATCCCGGCCGGTACGGGTCTCGCGTTCCACAAGGCACGCAAGGCGAAGGAGATGTCCGACCGCGAGCGTTTCGACCAGATCGCAGCGGAAGAGGCATTCGACTTCGGTACGCCGAGCGCGCCGGCGGAAGAGCCGCAACACCCGGCAGCCGAGTAAGCGCGGGCGGCGCGAGCCGCCTTACGCTGCCGTATTCGCTGTCATCGAAACCGCCCGGTCCGCCGGGCGGTTTTTTTTATCCGTCGTTCACGTGCATGACGGGCTTGCCGCACGGTCGCGCAGGCCCGTCATGCGCGCGCTCGAACCCTGTCCGATCGGCCAACGTTGCACGATTCGCCGCGCGCTGCGCGAGCGGGTTGTTAAAATTGCGGTCATCCTTCCGCCGTCCTCGTTCTCACTCATGTCTCGCGCCCTCGAAATCCTCGACGAAGTTTTTGGTTATTCCGCCTTTCGCGGCCAGCAGGGCGAGATCGTCGAACACGTCGCCGGCGGCGGTGATTGCCTCGTGCTGATGCCGACGGGCGGCGGCAAGTCGCTGTGCTACCAGATCCCGGCGCTGCTGCGCCGCGAGGCCGGGCAGGGCGCGGGCATCGTGGTGTCGCCGCTGATCGCGCTGATGCAGGACCAGGTCGCCGCGCTGAGCGAAGTCGGCGTGCGCGCGGCCTACCTGAACTCGACACTGTCGGGCGCCGAGGCCGCGGCGACCGAGCGCGCGTTGCGCGAGGGCGAGATCGACCTGCTGTACGTCGCGCCCGAGCGGCTGATGACGGCCCGCTTCCTCGACCTGCTCGAGCGCGCGAAGATCGGCCTGTTCGCGATCGACGAGGCGCACTGCGTGTCGCAGTGGGGGCATGACTTCCGTCCCGAATACATCCAGCTGTCGGTGCTGCACGAACGCTTCCCGTCGGTGCCGCGCATCGCGCTGACGGCCACTGCCGACGCGATCACGCGCGACGAGATCATCCATCGCCTCGCGCTCGACGACGCGCGCGTGTTCGTGTCGAGCTTCGATCGCCCGAACATCCGTTACCGGATCGTCGAGAAAGACAACGCGCGTTCGCAGCTGCTCGATTTCATCCGCGCGGAACACACGAACGCGGACGGCACGACCGACGCGGGCGTCGTCTACTGCCTGTCGCGCCGCAAGGTCGAGGAAACGGCCGAATGGCTGAAGGCTCAGGGTGTGCGCGCGCTGCCGTATCACGCGGGGATGGAGTTCGAGGTACGGCAGAAGCACCAGGAAATGTTCCAGCGCGAGGAAGGCATCGTGATGTGCGCCACGATCGCGTTCGGCATGGGCATCGACAAGCCGGATGTGCGCTTTGTCGCGCACCTCGATTTGCCGAAGAGCGTCGAGGGCTACTACCAGGAAACCGGCCGTGCGGGCCGCGACGGGATGCCGGCGAACGCGTGGATGGCGTACGGGCTCGGCGACGTCGTCCAGCAGCGCAAGATGATCGACGAGTCCGATGCGGACGACGCGCACAAGCGCGTGCAGACGTCGAAGCTCGACGCGTTGCTCGGGTTGTGCGAGACGATCTCGTGCCGGCGCGTGCGGCTCCTCAACTATTTCGGCGAGGCGAGCCAGCCGTGCGGCAACTGCGACACGTGCCTCGAACCGCCCGATTCATGGGACGCGACGCGCGAGGCGCAGATGGCGCTGTCATGCGTATTCCGCGCGCAGCGCGCGAGCGGCTTCAATTTCGGCTCGAGCCATCTGATCGAGATCCTGCGCGGCGGCCGCACGGAGAAAGTGTTGCAGCGCGGCCACGACCAGCTCAGCACGTTCGGGATCGGCGCATCGCTGTCCGAACCCGAGTGGCGCGCGATTTTCCGGCAACTCGTCGCGTACGGCTATCTCGCGGTCGACCATGGCGGCTTCGGCGCGCTGATGCTGACCGAGGCCGCGAAGCCGGTGCTGAAGAACGAGGAGAAGGTCACGCTGCGCCGCTACGTGAAGCCGCAGCGCACGCGCCAGTCGTCGAGCCGCAGCGGCACGCGCGTCGACCCGACGGCCGGCATGGGCACGCGCGAGCGCGCACGCTGGGACGCGCTGCGCGCGTGGCGCGCGGAAACCGCGAAGTCCGACGGCGTGCCGGCCTACGTGATCTTCCACGATGCGACGCTGGCGGAAATCGCGCGCAACGCGCCGGAGACGATCGACGACCTGCGCCATATCCCCGGCATGGGAGTGCGCAAGCTCGAACGCTTCGGCGACGAGATCATCGACGTCGTCGAATCGGCCTGACACAGGTGTTCCGACCCTTCCGGTAAACCGGCCGCGCAGCTGGCAAATCACGCAAGCCGTTGACTTAGTTGGCATTTCCGGAATATCATGCTCGGTTCCGGTATTCGGTGGGCCGTGTAGCGTTCGAAAGCTCGCACCCGATTCGCCGGTTCGGAAGTCAACTGTGCGTCGATTCTCGCTTTGCCCGAAATCGATGCGCAGATTTTGTTCAATTTCAGGAATAAACAATGCCAACCATCAACCAACTGGTTCGCAAAGGCCGTCAGTCGGAAACGACGAAGAGCAAGAGCCCGGCCCTGCAGGACTGCCCCCAGCGTCGCGGCGTGTGCACCCGTGTGTACACGACGACGCCGAAGAAGCCGAACTCGGCACTCCGTAAGGTCGCCAAGGTTCGTCTGACGAACGGCTTCGAAGTGATTTCGTACATCGGCGGTGAAGGCCACAACCTGCAGGAACACTCGGTTGTGCTGATCCGCGGCGGCCGTGTGAAGGACTTGCCGGGTGTGCGTTACCACATGGTTCGCGGCTCGCTGGATACCCAGGGCGTCAAGGACCGTAAGCAAGCGCGCTCGAAGTACGGCGCGAAGCGTGCAAAGGCTGCCAAGTAAGCAGTTTTTGATCAGGGATCGCCGCAGGGCGGTCAAGGCGGGAGTGCCGGATTGCCGGTGCTGTCGAGTAAGTGGTCACCCGGCCAAGCTGGTTAGTCGTGAAGATGTGATCGGGTTTGTTGGTGGCCGCGGAGCTGGAACCAGCTCCAACTGAACAAGTAAAGGAAGAATCATGCCGCGTCGTCGCGAAGTCCCCAAGCGGGAAGTGTTGCCGGATCCGAAGTTCGGCAACGTTGATGTTGCCAAGTTCATGAACATGCTGATGCTGTCCGGCAAGAAGTCGGTTGCAGAGCGCATCGTTTATGGCGCATTCGAACAAATCCAGACCAAGGGTGGCAAGGACCCGCTGGAAGTGTTCACGGTTGCGCTCAACAACGTGAAGCCGGTGGTCGAAGTGAAGAGCCGCCGCGTTGGTGGTGCCAACTATCAAGTTCCGGTCGAAGTGCGCCCGTCGCGTCGTATGGCATTGGCGATGCGCTGGCTGCGTGAGGCTGCGAAGAAGCGCAGCGAGAAGTCGATGGCTCTGCGCCTGGCAGGTGAACTCTCCGAAGCGGCCGAAGGCCGTGGCGGCGCGATGAAGAAGCGCGATGAAGTTCACCGCATGGCAGAAGCCAACCGCGCGTTCTCGCATTTCCGTTTCTAAGCGCCTGGCTGGGCTGTTTGCGGAAATAAATTCCGGGCGGGTGCGCTTTTCAGGCGCCTCGCCCGTTTGTGTTGAAGCATGATGCAGCTGGGCTGCATCATGTCATCCCAGTAGAGGATCAAAGTGGCTCGCAAGACTCCTATCGAGCGCTACCGCAATATCGGTATTAGCGCTCACATCGACGCCGGCAAAACGACGACGACCGAGCGCATTCTGTTTTACACCGGTGTGAACCACAAGATCGGTGAAGTCCACGACGGCGCAGCAACGATGGACTGGATGGAGCAGGAACAGGAGCGTGGCATCACGATCACGTCCGCTGCTACCACGGCCTTCTGGAAGGGCATGGGCGGCAACTATCCGGAACACCGCATCAACATCATCGACACCCCGGGCCACGTCGACTTCACGATCGAAGTGGAGCGTTCGATGCGCGTGCTCGACGGCGCGTGCATGGTGTACTGCGCAGTGGGCGGCGTGCAGCCGCAGTCGGAAACGGTGTGGCGCCAGGCTAACAAGTACAAGGTGCCCCGTCTCGCGTTCGTCAACAAGATGGACCGTACCGGCGCGAACTTCTTCAAGGTCTACGACCAGCTCCGTCTGCGCCTGAAGGCGAACCCGGTTCCGGTCGTGGTGCCGATCGGCTCGGAAGAAAACTTCAAGGGCGTGGTCGACCTGATCAAGATGAAGGCGATCATTTGGGACGAAGCGTCGCAAGGCACGAAGTTCGACTACGTCGACATCCCGGCCGAGCTCGCCGAGACCTGCAAGGAATGGCGCGAAAAGATGGTCGAAGTGGCTGCTGAAGCCAGCGAAGACCTGATGAACAAGTACCTGGAAGAAGGCGATCTGCCGGAAGCCGACATCGTCAAGGCGCTGCGCGACCGTACGATCGCGTGCGAAATCCAGCCGATGCTGTGCGGTACCGCGTTCAAGAACAAGGGCGTGCAGCGTATGCTCGACGCCGTGATCGACTTCCTGCCGTCGCCGGTCGACATCCCGCCGGTCAAGGGCGAGCTCGAAAACGGTGAAGAAGCAGAGCGCAAGGCGTCGGACGAAGAGAAGTTCTCGTCGCTCGCGTTCAAGATCATGACCGACCCGTTCGTCGGCCAGCTGATCTTCTTCCGTGTGTACTCGGGCGTCGTCAATTCGGGCGACACGCTGCTGAACTCGACCAAGGGCAAGAAGGAACGCCTCGGCCGGATTCTGCAGATGCACGCGAACCAGCGTGAAGAAATCAAGGAAGTCCGTGCAGGCGACATCGCTGCTGCAGTCGGCCTGAAGGAAGCGACCACGGGCGACACGCTGTGCGACCCGGCGAACCCGATCGTTCTCGAACGCATGGTGTTCCCGGAGCCGGTGATTTCGCAGGCTGTCGAGCCGAAGACCAAGGCTGACCAGGAAAAGATGGGCCTCGCGCTGAACCGTCTGGCGCAGGAAGATCCGTCGTTCCGCGTGCAGACCGACGAAGAGTCGGGCCAGACCATCATTTCGGGCATGGGCGAGCTCCACCTCGAAATTCTGGTCGACCGGATGAAGCGTGAATTCGGCGTGGAAGCGACCGTCGGCAAGCCGCAGGTTGCATACCGCGAAACGATCCGTTCGACGGCGAAGGATGTCGACGGCAAGTTCGTCAAGCAGTCGGGTGGTCGCGGCCAGTACGGTCACGCGGTCATCACGCTCGAGCCGAACGAACAAGGCAAGGGCTACGAGTTCTTCGACGAGATCAAGGGTGGTGTGATTCCGCGTGAATACATCCCGGCGGTCGACAAGGGTATCCAGGACACGCTGAAGTCGGGCGTGCTGGCTGGCTTCCCGGTCGTCGACGTGAAGGTTCACCTGACGTTCGGTTCGTACCACGACGTTGACTCGAACGAAAACGCGTTCCGCATGGCCGGTTCGATGGCGTTCAAGGAAGCGATGCGCAAGGCGAACCCGGTCGTCCTCGAGCCGATGATGGCTGTCGAAGTCGAGACGCCGGAAGACTACATGGGCAACGTGATGGGCGACCTGTCGGGCCGTCGCGGCATCGTCCAGGGCATGGAAGACATGGTTGGCGGCGGCAAGATCGTTCGCGCCGAAGTGCCGCTGTCGGAAATGTTCGGTTACTCGACGTCGCTGCGTTCGCTGACGCAAGGTCGTGCAACGTACACGATGGAGTTCAAGCACTACGCTGAAGCTCCGCGCAACGTTGCTGAAGCGATCATCAGCGCGAAGTCGAAGTAAATCTGCAGCTACCAACCGATATTTTTTGAAAGAAGAGAATCATGGCAAAAGAAAAGTTTGAGCGGACCAAGCCGCACGTCAACGTTGGTACGATTGGTCACGTTGACCACGGCAAGACGACGCTGACGGCAGCGATCACGACGGTGCTGACGAAGAAGTTCGGCGGCGAAGCGAAGGCTTACGACCAGATCGACGCGGCACCGGAAGAAAAGGCGCGCGGCATCACGATCAACACGGCACACGTCGAGTACGAAACGGCTAACCGCCACTACGCACACGTCGACTGCCCGGGCCACGCTGACTATGTGAAGAACATGATCACGGGCGCGGCACAGATGGACGGCGCGATCCTGGTTTGCTCGGCAGCAGACGGCCCGATGCCGCAGACGCGTGAGCACATCCTGCTGGCACGTCAGGTTGGCGTTCCGTACATCATCGTGTTCCTGAACAAGTGCGACATGGTGGACGACGCTGAACTGCTCGAGCTGGTCGAGATGGAAGTTCGCGAACTCCTGTCGAAGTACGACTTCCCGGGCGACGACACGCCGATCGTGAAGGGTTCGGCCAAGCTGGCGCTGGAAGGCGACACGGGCGAGCTGGGCGAAGTGGCGATCATGAGCCTGGCAGACGCACTGGACACGTACATCCCGACGCCGGAGCGTGCGGTTGACGGCGCGTTCCTGATGCCGGTGGAAGACGTGTTCTCGATCTCGGGCCGTGGTACGGTGGTGACGGGTCGTGTCGAGCGCGGCATCGTGAAGGTCGGCGAAGAAATCGAAATCGTCGGTATCAAGCCGACGGTGAAGACGACCTGCACGGGCGTTGAAATGTTCCGCAAGCTGCTGGACCAAGGTCAGGCAGGCGACAACGTCGGTATCCTGCTGCGCGGCACGAAGCGTGAAGACGTGGAGCGTGGCCAGGTTCTGGCGAAGCCGGGTTCGATCACGCCGCACACGCACTTCACGGCTGAAGTGTACGTGCTGAGCAAGGACGAAGGCGGCCGTCACACGCCGTTCTTCAACAACTACCGTCCGCAGTTCTACTTCCGTACGACGGACGTGACGGGCTCGATCGAGCTGCCGAAGGACAAGGAAATGGTGATGCCGGGCGACAACGTGTCGATCACGGTGAAGCTGATCGCTCCGATCGCGATGGAAGAAGGTCTGCGCTTCGCAATCCGCGAAGGCGGCCGTACCGTCGGCGCCGGCGTCGTCGCCAAGATCATCGAGTAATATCGACGATCCGCGGATCCCTCCTGGGTCCGCGATTCCACGGTAGGCAGTCGTACCGTCGAAACCGGGTGTCCAGTTCGATCTGGCACCCGGTTTTTCTTTGTGGAGTGTGCGTTGCCGTATTGACAAACGCACACCACCGCTTCGATTTTTCGTGTAGAATCGCGGGCTTAGCAGTGGAAGTACCGTTCGGGACCGGGCGCCTCGCTCCCCGCAGGCAACAGGTTTCGCGTTCTTTTAGTGTCCGGCGATGCAACATCGCCTCGCTCTTTTCAAGGAATCGTCATGCAGCAACAGAAAATCCGCATTCGCCTGAAGGCTTTCGACTATCGTCTGATCGATCAATCGGCTGCCGAGATCGTCGATACCGCGAAGCGGACTGGCGCAATCGTCCGTGGCCCGGTGCCGCTGCCGACGCGCATCCAGCGTTTTGACATCCTGCGTTCGCCGCACGTCAACAAGACGTCGCGCGATCAGCTCGAAATCCGTACCCACCAGCGCCTGATGGACATCGTCGATCCGACCGACAAGACGGTTGACGCGCTGATGAAGCTCGACCTGCCGGCTGGCGTCGACGTGGAAATCAAGCTGCAGTAAGGCTTTCGGCGCCTCCCGGCGTGCCGGGCGGTGCTAAGTCTTTGTATTGCTTGCGGAAATCGAGAAGTCGGGCTATACTGCTTGGCTTTTCGCGTATTCGCGTAAAAAAGTTGGGCCTTGCGTGCCCGGCATTTTGTAAATCAGCCCCGACCAATCGCAGTCGGGAATGGAGAAAATGATGAGCCTTGGACTCGTAGGTCGCAAGGTTGGCATGACCCGTATCTTCACGGCTGAAGGGGATTCGATTCCCGTCACCGTGCTGGACGTGTCGGACAACCGCGTGACGCAGATCAAGACTGTTGAAACCGACGGCTACACGGCCGTGCAGGTTGCATTCGGCTCCCGCCGCGCATCGCGCGTGACGAAGCCGCTGGCAGGTCATCTCGCCAAAGCCGGTGTCGAAGCCGGTGAAATCCTCAAGGAATTCCGCATTGACGCGGCCAAGGCAGCCGAGCTGTCGAATGGCGCCGTGGTCGGTGCTGATCTTTTCGAAGTAGGCCAGAAGGTCGACGTGCAAGGCGTGTCGATCGGTAAGGGCTACGCCGGTACGATCAAGCGTTACAACTTCTCCTCCGGCCGTGCTACCCACGGTAACTCGCGCTCGCACAACGTGCCGGGCTCGATCGGTATGGCGCAGGATCCGGGTCGCGTTTTCCCGGGTAAGCGCATGACGGGTCACCTCGGTGACGTTACGGTGACGGTGCAGAACCTCGAAATCGCTCGTATCGACGCAGAGCGCAAGCTGCTGCTCGTCAAGGGCGCGATTCCGGGCGCGAAGGGCGGCAAGGTTTTCGTGACGCCGGCCGTCAAGACCAAGGGGGCGAAATAATGGAACTCAAGCTCCTGAACGAAAATGGTCAGGAAGGTGCAGTGGTCAACGCGTCGGACGTCGTGTTCGGTCGTGACTACAACGAAGCGCTGATCCACCAGGTCGTCGTCGCGTACCAGGCGAATGCTCGCCAGGGTAACCGCGCACAGAAGGACCGCGAGCAAGTCAAGCACACCACCAAGAAGCCGTGGCGTCAGAAGGGTACGGGCCGCGCTCGTGCCGGTATGTCGTCGAGCCCGTTGTGGCGTGGCGGTGGTCGCATCTTCCCGAACTCGCCGGAAGAAAACTTCTCGCACAAGGTCAACAAGAAGATGCATCGCGCAGGTCTCTGCTCGATCTTCTCGCAGCTGGCCCGCGAAGGCCGTCTGTCGGTCGTCGAGGACATCATCCTCGAAGCGCCGAAGACCAAGCTGCTGGCTGACAAATTCAAGACCATGGGTCTCGACTCCGTTCTGATCATCACGGACACGGTCGACGAGAACCTGTACCTGGCTTCGCGCAACCTGCCGCACGTGGCGATTGTCGAGCCGCGCTACGCTGACCCGCTGTCGCTGATCTACTTCAAGAAAGTGCTGGTCACGAAGGCTGCGGTCGCCCAGATCGAGGAGTTGCTGTCATGAGCGAGATTCGCAAGAACGATCATCGTTTGATGCAGGTCCTGCTCGCACCGGTGATCTCGGAAAAGGCGACGCTGGTTGCCGACAAGAACGAGCAAGTCGTGTTCGAAGTCGCACCGGATGCCACGAAGCAGGAAGTGAAGGCGGCTGTCGAGCTGCTGTTCAAGGTTGAAGTTGATTCGGTCAACGTGCTGGTTCAGAAGGGCAAGCAAAAGCGCTTCGGCCGTTCGATGGGCCGCCGCAAGGACGTGAAGAAGGCGTACGTTTGCCTGAAGCCCGGCCAGGAAATCAACTTTGAAGCGGAGGCCAAGTAATCATGGCAATCGTGAAAGTTAAACCGACATCGCCGGGTCGCCGCGCGATGGTCAAGGTGGTCAACAAGAACCTGCACCAGGGCAAGCCGTTCGCGGCACTGCTCGACTCGCAGAGCTCGACCGCCGGCCGTAACAACAACGGCCGTATCACCACGCGTCACAAGGGTGGTGGTCACAAGCAGCACTATCGTATCGTCGATTTCCGTCGCACGAAGGATGGCATCCCGGCAAAGGTCGAGCGTCTCGAGTACGACCCGAACCGTAGCGCGAACATCGCGCTGGTGCTCTACGCAGACGGCGAGCGTCGCTACATCATCGCCCCGAAGGGCCTGACCGTCGGCCAACAGCTGATGTCGGGTTCGGAAGCGCCGATCCGTGCAGGCAACACGCTGCCGATCCGCAACATTCCGGTCGGTACGACGATCCACTGCATCGAGATGCTGCCGGGCAAGGGCGCGCAAATGGCGCGTTCGGCTGGCACGTCGGCCATGCTGCTGGCACGTGAAGGCGTCTACGCGCAGGTTCGTCTGCGTTCGGGCGAAATCCGCCGCGTGCACATCGAGTGCCGTGCAACGATCGGTGAAGTCGGCAACGAAGAGCATAGCCTGCGCCAAATCGGCAAGGCTGGCGCGAACCGCTGGCGCGGTATCCGCCCGACGGTGCGTGGCGTTGCGATGAACCCGGTTGATCACCCGCACGGTGGTGGTGAGGGCAAGACGGCTGCAGGTCGCGACCCGGTGAGCCCGTGGGGTACGCCGGCTAAGGGTTACCGCACCCGCAGCAACAAGCGCACGACGACGATGATCGTCCAGCGCCGTCACAAGCGTTAAGGAGTAGGCAATGGCACGTTCTGTAAAAAAAGGTCCGTTCTGCGACGCCCATTTGCTGAAGAAAGTTGAGGCGGCTGCAGCTTCGCGCGACAAAAAGCCGATCAAGACCTGGTCGCGTCGCTCGACGATTCTGCCGGATTTCATCGGCCTGACGATCGCTGTTCACAACGGCCGTCAACACGTTCCGGTGTACATCTCGGAAAACATGGTCGGCCACAAGCTTGGCGAGTTCGCACTGACCCGTACGTTCAAGGGTCACGCGGCCGACAAGAAGGCCAAGAAATAAGGGGCAATCAAGATGGAAGTGAAAGCAATTCATCGCGGTGCCCGCATCTCGGCGCAAAAAACGCGCCTTGTGGCTGACCAGATCCGCGGTTTGCCGGTCGACAAGGCGCTGAACGTTCTGACGTTCTCGCCGAAGAAGGCGGCTGGCATCGTGAAGAAGGTTGTGCTGTCGGCAATCGCGAATGCGGAGCACAACGAAGGCGCTGATATCGACGAGCTCAAGATCAAGAGCATCTACGTCGACAAGGCGGCATCGCTCAAGCGTTTCACCGCGCGCGCCAAGGGCCGCGGTAACCGCATCGAGAAGCAATCCTGTCACATCACTGTGACGGTCGGGAATTAAGGAGCCATACGATGGGACAGAAAATTCATCCGACTGGCTTCCGCCTGGCTGTCAGCCGCAATTGGGCTTCGCGTTGGTACGCGAACAACAACAATTTCGCGGCGATGCTGCAGGAAGACATCGGTGTTCGTGAATACCTGAAGAAGAAGCTGAAGAACGCTTCGGTCGGTCGGGTGGTCATCGAGCGTCCGGCGAAGAACGCGCGCATCACGATTTACAGCTCGCGTCCGGGCGTCGTCATCGGCAAGAAGGGCGAGGATATCGAACAGCTGAAGACGGAACTGCAACGCCGCATGGGCGTGCCGGTTCACGTCAACATCGAAGAAATCCGCAAGCCGGAAACCGATGCGCAACTGATCGCTGACTCGATCACGCAACAGCTCGAGCGCCGGATCATGTTCCGTCGCGCGATGAAGCGTGCGATGCAGAACGCGATGCGTCTGGGTGCCCAAGGCATCAAGATCATGAGCGCAGGCCGTCTGAACGGTATCGAAATCGCTCGTACGGAGTGGTATCGCGAAGGTCGCGTGCCCCTTCACACGCTGCGTGCCGACATCGACTACGCGACCTCGGAAGCGAAGACGACCTACGGGATCATCGGCGTCAAGGTGTGGGTGTACAAGGGCGACACGCTCGGCCGCAATGACGCGCCGGTGGTCGAAGAAGTAGCCGAAGACAAGCGTCCGCGTCGCAATGCGCGTCCGGGCGACCGTCGTCCGCGCCGTGACGGCGAAGGCGGCGCTCCGGGTGCTCGTCGTGGCGCACCGCGCCGTGGCGCCGGCAAGCCCGAAGACGGCAAGACTGGAGAATAACGATGCTGCAACCGAAACGCAGAAAGTATCGTAAAGAGCAGAAGGGTCGTAACACCGGCAAGGCGACGCGCGGCAACGCAGTGTCGTTCGGTGAATTCGGTCTGAAGGCGATCGGTCGCGGTCGTTTGACCGCACGTCAGATTGAAGCGGCGCGTCGTGCAATGACGCGTCACATCAAGCGTGGCGGCCGCATCTGGATCCGGATCTTCCCGGACAAGCCGATTTCGCAAAAGCCGGCAGAAGTGCGTATGGGTAACGGTAAGGGTAACCCGGAGTACTACGTCGCCGAGATCCAGCCGGGCAAGATGCTCTATGAAATGGACGGCGTAACCGAAGAACTGGCACGCGAAGCGTTCCGTCTGGCTGCAGCCAAGCTGCCGCTGAAGACGGCATTCATCGTGCGCCAGCTCGGCGCCTAAGGAGAAAACATGAAGGCTTCCGAACTTCTCCAGAAAGACCAGGCCGCGCTCAACAAGGAGCTGGCGGACCTGCTGAAGGCGCAATTCGGCCTGCGCATGCAACTCGCGACCCAGCAGCTCACGAACACGAGCCAGCTGAAGAAGGTTCGTCGCGACATCGCACGTGTGCGGACCGTCATGACTCAGAAGGCGAACCAGAAATGAACGATAGCGTGAAAACCTCGCTGAAGCGGACGCTGGTCGGTCGGGTCGTCAGCAACAAGATGGACAAGACCGTCACCGTGCTGATCGAGCACCGCGTCAAGCACCCGATCTACGGCAAGTATGTCGTGCGCTCGAAGAAGTACCACGCGCATGATGAAGCGAACACCTGCAACGAAGGCGATCTCGTCGAAATCCAGGAAACTCGTCCTGTTTCGAAGACGAAGGCCTGGACGGTGTCGCGCCTCGTCGAAGCAGCTCGCGTCATCTAAGCGGGCAGAGCAGTAGGCAGTAACAAGCACTTCGCCACGAAGTGCTTGAAATCGCAAAGTTTTTGCTTGCGTGACCAGGGTTATTTGTTATAATCCTGGTCTTCCCTCTTTATGGGAGCCCCGTCGCGGGCGAAGTTGGTGGGGGAAGCGGACTGGCGCCAGCCTGTCCGAAAGATTCACCGAATTGCGATGGCGGGTTTCGTTTGCCGTCGCTGCTGTTCCAACCCAAGCAGCCGATTGGCTGACGGGACCAAGACTGACCGAATGCATCATGGTGGTGCAATCGGATTAAGTTGGGAAAGACAAACCATGATCCAGACCGAATCTCGGCTCGAAGTAGCCGACAACACGGGTGCACGTGAAGTCATGTGCATCAAGGTGCTCGGCGGCTCGAAGCGTCGTTATGCCGGCATTGGCGACATCATCAAGGTGACCGTCAAAGAAGCAACGCCGCGCGGGCGCGTGAAGAAAGGCGAAATCTACAACGCCGTGGTGGTCCGCACCGCCAAGGGTGTTCGCCGTCAAGACGGCTCGCTGATCAAGTTCGACGGCAACGCCGCTGTGCTTTTGAATAACAAGCTTGAGCCGATCGGCACCCGTATCTTCGGGCCGGTGACGCGTGAGCTGCGTAGCGAACGATTCATGAAGATCGTTTCGCTGGCGCCGGAAGTGCTGTAAGGAGTCGCGATGAACAAGATTCGCAAAGGTGACGAAGTCATCGTCGTCACTGGCAAAGACAAGGGCAAGCGCGGCGTCGTGCTGGCTGTCGGTGCAGAACATGTGACGGTTGAAGGTATCAACCTCGTCAAGAAGCATGTGAAGCCGAACCCGATGAAGGGTACGACGGGCGGCGTGGAAGCGAAGACGATGCCCCTGCATATTTCGAACGTCGCACTGGTCGACGCGAATGGCAAGGCGTCGCGTGTTGGCATCAAGGTCGAGGAAGGCAAGAAGGTTCGCTTCCTGAAGACGACCGGTGCCGTACTGAGCGCCTGACGCAGCGGAGTAAAAAATGGCTCGTTTTCAAGAGTTTTACAAAGAAAAGGTTGTGCCCGGCCTGATCGAGAAGTTCGGTTACAAGTCGGTCATGGAAGTGCCGCGCATCACCAAGATCACGCTGAACATGGGTCTTGGCGAAGCGATCGCTGACAAGAAGATCATCGAGAACGCCGTCGGCGACCTCACGAAGATCGCTGGTCAGAAGCCGGTCGTCACGAAGGCACGCAAGGCAATCGCAGGCTTCAAGATCCGCCAGGGTTACCCGATCGGCGCGATGGTGACGCTGCGTGGCCAAGCGATGTACGAATTCCTCGACCGTTTCGTGACCGTTGCCCTGCCCCGCGTGCGTGACTTCCGCGGTGTGTCGGGTCGTGCCTTCGATGGCCGCGGCAACTACAACATCGGTGTGAAAGAGCAGATCATTTTCCCCGAAATCGACTACGACAAGATCGACGCACTGCGTGGGCTGAACATCAGCATCACGACGACTGCGAAGACCGACGACGAAGCAAAGGCTCTGCTCGCCAGCTTCAAGTTCCCGTTCAGAAACTGAGGTTACCGTGGCTAAACTGGCACTGATCGAACGTGAAAAGAAGCGCGCCCGCCTGGTCGCGAAGTTCGCAGCAAAGCGCGAAGCGCTGAAGGCGATCGTCGAAGACCAAAGCAAGTCGGAAGAAGAGCGCTACGAAGCACGCCTTGAGCTGCAGCAACTGCCCCGCAACGCAAACCCGACCCGCCAGCGTAACCGCTGCGCGATCACGGGCCGTCCGCGTGGCACGTTCCGTAAATTCGGCCTCGCGCGTAACAAGATTCGTGAAATCGCATTCCGTGGCGAGATTCCTGGCCTGACCAAGGCGAGCTGGTAATAGGAGAAACGTAAATGAGCATGAGTGATCCTATCGCCGATATGCTGACTCGCATCCGCAACGCGCAGATGGTCGAGAAGGTATCGGTTGCGATGCCCTCGTCGAAGGTCAAGGTTGCAATCGCGCAAGTCCTGAAGGACGAAGGTTATATCGACGATTTCGCCGTCAAGGCGGAAGGTGCGAAGTCCGAACTGAATATCGCGCTGAAGTACTACGCAGGTCGCCCGGTCATCGAACGCCTCGAGCGCGTGTCGAAGCCTGGTCTGCGCGTGTACCGCGGCCGTAACGACATTCCGCAGGTCATGAACGGCCTGGGTGTGGCAATCGTGTCGACGCCGAAGGGCGTGATGACCGACCGCAAGGCGCGCGCTACCGGCGTCGGTGGCGAAGTCATCTGCTACGTTGCTTAAAGCCGAGGAGAGAGAAACATGTCTCGAGTAGGTAAGAGCCCGATCGCGCTGCAAGGCGCGGAAGTCAAGCTGGCCGACGGTGCGATCACCGTCAAGGGCCCGCTGGGCACCATCACGCAAGCGATCAATCCGCTCGTGAACGTGGCGAACAACGACGGCACGCTGAATCTGTCGCCGGTCGACGAAAGCCGCGAAGCAAACGCACTGTCGGGCACGATGCGCGCGATCATCGCGAATGCCGTGCACGGCGTGACCAAGGGTTTCGAGCGCAAGCTGACGCTGGTTGGCGTCGGTTATCGTGCGCAAGCGCAAGGCGACAAGCTGAACCTGTCGCTGGGTTTCTCGCACCCGGTGGTGCACCAGATGCCGGAAGGCGTCAAGGCTGAAACCCCGACGCAAACCGAAATCGTGATCAAGGGGATCAACAAGCAACAAGTCGGTCAAGTGGCTGCGGAAGTCCGCGGTTACCGTCCGCCGGAGCCGTACAAGGGCAAGGGCGTGCGCTATTCCGACGAGGTTGTGATCCTCAAAGAAACGAAGAAGAAGTAAGGGTGCGCAATCATGGATAAGACTCAATCTCGCCTGCGCCGCGCTCGCCAGACGCGTATCAAGATCGCTGAGCTGCAGGTCGCGCGTCTCGCCGTGCATCGCACGAACACGCACATCTACGCTCAAGTGTTCTCGCCCTGCGGCACCAAGGTGCTCGCCAGCGCGTCGACGCTCGAAGCAGAAGTGCGCGCTGAACTGGCCGACAAGTCGGGCAAGGGCGGCAACGTTAATGCCGCGACGCTGATCGGCAAGCGTATTGCCGAGAAGGCAAAGGCTGCCGGCATCGAATCCGTCGCCTTCGACCGCTCGGGCTTCCGCTACCACGGCCGCGTCAAGGCGCTGGCTGAGGCAGCTCGCGAAGCTGGGCTCAAGTTCTAAGGAAGGAATTCGTCATGGCAAAGATGCAAGCGAAAGTTCAGGCTGACGAGCGCGACGACGGCCTTCGCGAAAAGATGATTTCGGTCAATCGCGTGACCAAGGTCGTGAAGGGTGGCCGTATTCTCGGCTTCGCCGCACTGACCGTGGTTGGCGACGGTGATGGCCGCATCGGTATGGGCAAGGGCAAGGCGAAGGAAGTGCCGGTCGCTGTCCAGAAGGCAATGGAACAAGCTCGCCGCAACATGTTCAAGGTGCCGCTCAAGAACGGCACGCTGCAGCACGAAGTGCACGGCAAGCATGGCGCATCCGCTGTCCTCCTCGCTCCGGCGAAGGCAGGTACGGGCGTGATCGCCGGCGGCCCGATGCGCGCAGTGTTCGACGTGATGGGCGTTCAGAACGTCGTGGCGAAGAGCCACGGTTCGACGAACCCGTACAACCTCGTTCGCGCCACGCTGGACGGTCTGCGCAAGCAGTCGACCCCGGCAGACATCGCGGCGAAGCGCGGCAAGTCCGTCGAAGATATTTTGGGCTAAGCCCGGGTGGTCACCATGTCTGAAAAAACTGTCAAGGTTCAGCTCGTCAAGAGCCTGATCGGGACCCGCGAATCGCACCGTGCGACCGTGCGTGGCCTGGGCCTGCGCCGACTCAACTCGGTTAGCGAGCTGCAGGATACGCCGGCGGTCCGCGGCATGATCAACAAGGTCTCGTACCTCGTTAAGGTCATCGCGTAAGCGGCCCTACGGATCAAGGAGTTGATATGGAATTGAATAACCTGAAGCCGGCCGCTGGTGCAAAGCACGCCAAGCGTCGTGTCGGCCGCGGCATCGGTTCGGGCCTCGGCAAGACGGCTGGCCGTGGTCACAAGGGTCAGAAATCGCGTTCGGGCGGCTTCCACAAAGTCGGTTTCGAAGGCGGTCAGATGCCGCTGCAACGTCGTCTGCCGAAGCGCGGCTTCACGTCGCTGACGAAGGAATTCGTCGGTGAAGTGCGCCTGGGCGACCTCGAGAAGCTGCCGGTCGATGAAATCGATCTGCTCGCACTGAAGCAAGCCGGCCTGGTCGGCGAGCTGACGAAGAGCGCAAAGATCATCGCGACGGGCGAACTGAAGCGCAAGATCGTCGTGAAGGGTCTCGGCGCCACCAAGGGTGCGCGCGCTGCGATCGAAGCGGCTGGCGGTTCGTTCGCCGAGTGACACGCGTAGCGCGTCGTTACTTGCATTCATCGGAGAAGGTACTTGGCTAACAGCCCGAGTCTTGCAAAACCCGGTCGAAGCACGGCGAAATTCGGCGATCTGCGTCGGCGAGCGATGTTCCTGCTCCTGGCGCTGATCGTCTATCGCATCGGCGCGCACATCCCCGTGCCGGGCATCGATCCGGATCAACTGGCGAAGCTGTTCCAGAGCCAGGCGGGCGGCATCCTGGGCATGTTCAACATGTTCTCGGGTGGCGCGCTTTCCCGCTTCACGATCTTTGCGCTGGGGATCATGCCGTACATCTCGGCGTCGATCATCATGCAGTTGCTGGCGATCGTCTCGCCGCAACTCGAGGCGCTGAAGAAGGAAGGGCAGGCAGGGCAACGGAAGATCACGCAGTACACGCGGTATTTCACCGTGGTGCTCGCGACCTTCCAGGCGTTCGGTATCGCGGCTGCGCTGGAAAACCAGCCGGGCCTCGTGATCGACCCCGGCATGCTGTTCCGGCTGACGACGGTCGTGACGCTGGTTACCGGCACGATGTTCCTGATGTGGCTGGGTGAGCAGATCACCGAGCGTGGTCTGGGCAACGGCATCTCGATCATCATCTTCGGCGGGATCGCAGCAGGGTTCCCGAATGCCGTCGGTGGGCTGTTCGAGCTGGTGCGTACGGGTTCGATGAGCATCATTTCGGCGATCATCATCGTCGTTCTGATCGCCGCGGTGACTTACCTGGTCGTGTTCATCGAACGCGGTCAGCGCAAGATCCTCGTGAACTACGCGAAGCGCCAGGTCGGCAACAAGATCTACGGTGGCCAGTCGTCGCACTTGCCGCTGAAGCTGAACATGTCGGGCGTGATTCCGCCGATCTTCGCATCGTCGATCATCCTGTTCCCGGCCACGATTCTCGGCTGGTTCAGCACGGGTCAGCCGTCGGGAAGCTGGATCTCCAACACGTTGCATAACGTCGCGGAGGCGCTGAAGCCGGGCCAGCCGGTCTATGTGCTGCTGTACACGCTGGCGATCGTGTTTTTCTGCTTCTTCTACACCGCACTGGTGTTCAACAGCAGGGAAACCGCGGACAACCTGAAGAAGAGCGGCGCGTTTGTTCCGGGCATTCGTCCGGGCGACCAGACCGCACGATATATCGACCGCATCCTCACGCGTCTGACGCTGGCCGGTGCGATCTACATCGTCTTCGTGTGTCTGCTGCCGGAATTCCTGGTGCTGCGCTGGAACGTGCCGTTTTATTTTGGTGGAACGTCGCTGCTGATCATTGTCGTCGTCACGATGGACTTCATGGCGCAGGTGCAGTCGTACGTTATGTCGCAACAGTATGAGTCGCTGCTCAAGAAGGCAAACTTCAAGGGCGGCAACATCCCAATGCGTTAATCAAGGACTATGGCCAAAGACGATGTAATCCAGATGCAGGGTGAGGTGATCGAAAACCTCCCGAATGCGACCTTCCGCGTGAAGCTGGAAAACGGCCATGTCGTGTTGGGGCATATCTCCGGGAAGATGCGGATGCACTACATCCGCATCCTGCCGGGCGACAAGGTGACGGTTGAATTGACGCCTTACGATCTGTCTCGTGCGCGGATCGTGTTCCGGGCGAAGTGATTTGAAAAAAGGGTATTATCATGAAAGTGATGGCATCGGTTAAGCGCATTTGCCGCAATTGCAAGATCATCAAGCGCAAAGGCGTCGTTCGCGTGATCTGCAGCTCGGATCCGCGCCACAAGCAGCGCCAAGGCTGACCGCGCGTTTGTTTGCGCTTTTTGTTTGAGGAAAAACAATGGCTCGTATCGCAGGGGTTAACATCCCGAATCACCAGCATACCGAGATCGGCCTGACGGCAATCTTCGGTATCGGCCGCACGCGCTCGCGCAGCATCTGCACGGCAGCTGGCGTGGAATTCTCGAAGAAGGTCAAGGACCTGACCGACGCAGACCTCGAAAAGCTGCGTGAAGAAGTGGGCAAGTTCATCGTCGAAGGCGATCTGCGCCGTGAAGTGACGATGAACATCAAGCGCCTGATGGACCTCGGTTGCTACCGTGGCGTTCGTCATCGCAAGGGCCTGCCGATGCGCGGTCAGCGTACGCGTACGAACGCACGTACCCGCAAGGGTCCGCGTCGTGCAGCGCAAGCGCTGAAGAAGTAAGCGGAACTGACAGTTACAGGAAAACGTAATGGCTAAGGCTTCGAACACCGCGGCGCAACGCGTTCGCAAGAAGGTTAAGAAGAACGTCGCTGAAGGCGTGGTTCACGTTCACGCGTCGTTCAACAACACGATCATCACGATCACCGATCGCCAGGGCAATGCACTGGCATGGGCGACGTCGGGCGGCCAGGGCTTCAAGGGCTCGCGCAAGTCGACGCCGTTCGCTGCTCAGGTTGCTGCTGAGTCGGCCGGTCGCGTGGCGATGGAATATGGCGTGAAGAATCTGGAAGTGCGGATCAAGGGCCCGGGCCCGGGTCGTGAGTCGGCAGTGCGTGCACTGCATGGCCTCGGCATCAAGATCACCGCGATTTCGGACGTCACCCCGATTCCGCACAACGGCTGCCGTCCGCCGAAGCGCCGTCGTATCTAAGAATGCTGCTGGCACGTTCGTGCTGGCGCATTTGCCTGTCGCCGCGTAGCGTCGACGGGCGTTGCTTTTTTGATTGACTAAGCCCACCGTTCGCCCCAAAGGGCGCGAACTAGCGCGGATTCCGGTCCGCGTGACTGATTGATAAAGGAATGCAAAGTGGCACGTTATATCGGCCCTAAGGCCAAGCTGTCCCGCCGTGAAGGCACCGACCTGTTCCTGAAGAGCGCGCGCCGCTCGCTCGCCGACAAGTGCAAGCTCGACAGCAAGCCGGGTCAGCACGGCCGTACCTCGGGCGCACGTACGTCCGACTATGGTACGCAGCTGCGCGAAAAGCAGAAGGTCAAGCGTATTTACGGCGTCCTGGAGCGTCAGTTCCGCCGCTACTTCGCTGAAGCCGACCGCCGCAAGGGCAACACGGGTGAAAACCTGCTGCAACTGCTCGAGTCGCGTCTCGACAACGTCGTGTATCGCATGGGCTTCGGCTCGACCCGCGCTGAAGCGCGTCAGCTGGTGAGCCACAAGTCGATCACGGTGAACGGCGTCGTCGCGAACGTGCCGTCGCAGCAAGTGAAGGCGGGTGACGTCGTCGCGATCCGCGAAAAGGCGAAGAAGCAGGCGCGTATCGTCGAAGCGCTGTCGCTGGCCGAGCAAGGCGGCATGCCGAGCTGGGTTGCAGTCGATGCGAAGAAGTTCGAAGGCACGTTCAAGCAAATGCCGGAACGCGCTGAAATCGCAGGCGACATCAACGAAAGCCTGATCGTCGAATTGTATTCGCGTTAATCCGATTGACGGCCGAGGTACCCCGATTGCGTTATGCAAGGAGGGGCCTCGGCTGTTTATTTTCTGGTTGTTACCGGTCAGCCTTATCGGTGTAACGAGCCGAGGGTATTGAAAAGGAAAGCCCATGCAAACCAGTTTGCTGAAACCCAAGATCATCGCCGTGGAATCGCTGGGCGAGAACCACGCGAGGGTGGTCATGGAACCGTTCGAACGCGGTTACGGCCACACCTTGGGCAATGCGCTTCGCCGCGTGCTGCTGTCGTCGATGGTTGGCTACGCGCCGACCGAAGTCACGATCGCTGGCGTGGTGCACGAGTATTCGACGCTTGACGGCGTGCAAGAGGACGTCGTCAACCTGCTGCTGAACCTGAAGGGTGTGGTGTTCAAGCTGCACAACCGTGACGAAGTGACGGTGACCCTGCGCAAGGAAGGCGAAGGCGTCGTCACGGCCGGCGATATCGAGCTGGCGCACGATTGCGAAGTCATCAACCCGAATCACGTGATCGCACACCTGTCGAAGGGCGGCAAGCTCGACGTTCAGATCAAGATCGAAAAGGGTCGCGGCTATGTGCCCGGCAACGTCCGTCGCTACGGCGAAGACACGGCCAAGATCATCGGCCGCATCGTCCTCGACGCATCGTTCTCGCCGGTTCGCCGCGTGAGCTACGCCGTTGAAAGCGCACGTGTCGAGCAGCGTACCGACCTCGACAAGCTCGTGATGAACATCGAGACGAGCGGCGTGATCACCCCGGAAGAGGCGATCCGTCAATCGGCCCGCATCCTGGTCGACCAGCTGTCCGTGTTCGCGGCACTGGAAGGCACGGAAACGGCTGCCGAAGCACCGTCGCGCGCACCGCAGATCGATCCGATCCTGCTGCGTCCGGTGGACGATCTCGAGCTGACGGTTCGTTCGGCGAACTGCCTGAAGGCCGAGAACATCTACTACATCGGCGACCTGATCCAGCGCACGGAAAACGAGCTGCTGAAGACGCCGAACCTCGGTCGCAAGTCGCTCAACGAGATCAAGGAAGTGCTCGCTTCGCGCGGTCTCACGCTGGGCATGAAGCTCGAAAACTGGCCGCCGGCTGGTCTCGACAAGTAAGCCCGGTTGTAGCCTGGCTGTAGCAGTAGTTGGCAAAGATGCGGATTTTCCTTTAAAATCCGCATCTTGCTTTTTTCTCTACCGGCCCGTGCACCCCAGAGGTGCGATAGAAGAGCTGGATCAAAACTTTGAATCAAGGAAACTGAAATGCGCCATCGTCATGGTCTGCGGAAACTGAACCGCACGAGCAGCCACCGTCTGGCTATGCTCCGTAACATGTCCAACTCGCTGATCGAGCACGAAGTCATCAAGACGACGCTGCCGAAGGCGAAGGAACTCCGTAAAGTCGTCGAGCCGCTGATCACGCTCGGCAAGAAGCCGTCGCTGGCAAACCGTCGTCTGGCGTTCAACCGCCTGCGCGATCGTGACTCGGTGGCGAAGCTGTTCGACGTGCTCGGTCCGCGTTTCGCGAACCGTCCGGGCGGCTACCTGCGCGTGCTGAAGTTCGGCTTCCGCGTCGGTGACAACGCACCGATGGCACTGGTCGAGCTGCTCGATCGTCCGGAAGTCGACGAAACGGAAAACGTGCAAGAAGCCGAGTAAGCTTCCGGTACGCAGCAGGATCCGAAAGGGCCGAGCAATTGCTTGGCCCTTTTTGTTTTTGGCGGCGCCTCGGCTGCGATCGATTGTCGCAGGCCGGTGCCGGCAGTGTCGCGCGGGCTGCGCTACGATATGCAGTTATCGGCGCGGGCCCGCGATGGGCGATTCGTGGCGGTGGAAGCCGGTAAAGGCCAGTCAGGAGGGCGCGTATGGTGGTGGTATTGATGCTGACGACGGTGCCGGATGCGGCGACGGCCGCGGCGCTCGCTGACGGCGCGCTCGACGCGCGGCTTGCCGCATGCGTGTCGGAGCTCGGTGCGATCAAGTCGCGCTATCACTGGCAGGGCAAGGTCGAGACGGCCGACGAGATCCAGTTGCTGTTCAAGACGAGCCCCGGCCGCTCGCTCGAACTGGAGCGATTTATTCTCGCGCATCATCCGTACGAGACGCCGGAAATCGTCTCGTGGCAGGCGACGGCTACGGCCGCGTACGGCCAGTGGGTGACCAGCGAAACTCAACGTCTATTTCATGTTTAACGGTATGGCGCTTTCCGTGCGCGTGCGCGCGCTGCGGTTTCTCGCAGTCCTGATGTCGTTCATGTTCGTGCTGGGCGGCCTGTCGGTCGCGCGCGCGGCCGACGATTTTCTCGATCCGTCCGTCGCGTTCAAGTTCAGCGCGAGCGAATCGCCGGGGCAGGTGGACGTCCGTTTCAAGGTTGCCAGCGGCTATTACCTGTACCGCGAGCGGTTCGCGTTCGCGGTGAAGGGCGGGCAGGCGACGCTCGGCGATCCGCAATTCCCGGCCGGCCATGTGAAGTTCGACCAGACGTTCCAGAAGGAAGTCGAGACCTATCGCGACGAGGTCGTGATTCATGTTCCGGTCAAGCAGGCGGCGGGGCCGTTCGAGCTCGCGGTGACGTCGCAAGGATGCGCCGACGAAGGAATCTGCTATCCGCCTGCGGAGCACGTCGTGAAGGTCGACGGCGCAGCGCTGGGCGCGGCCGCGCCGGTCGATCGCACGGCGGCTTCGGGCAGCTGGTTCGACAAGGTCACGAGCGCGGATTTCGCGCAGTCGCTGCTCGAGGGGCACGGTTTCTTCACCATCGTCGCGCTGTATTTCGTCGCCGGCGTCGTGCTGAGTCTCCTGCCCTGCTCGTATCCGATGATTCCGATCGTGTCCGCGATCATCATCGGCCAGGGCACGCGCGCGACGCATGCACGCGGCTTCGCGCTGTCGCTGACGTACGTGGTCGGCATGGCGCTCGTCTATACGGTGCTGGGTATCGCGGCGGCGCTGGTCGGCCAGAGCCTGGGCGCGTGGCTGCAGAACCCGTGGGTGCTCGGCGCATTCGGCGTGCTGCTCACCGCATTCGCCGTATCGCTGATTTCCGGCAAGGACATCGCGCTGCCCGAGCGCTGGCAGAACGGCGCGGCCGAAGCCTCGAGCGCGCGCCGGGGCGGCCACTTCGCCGCGGTCGCCGCGATGGGGGCGTTGTCGGCGCTGGTCGTCGGCGCATGCATGACTGCGCCGCTGTTTGCGGTGCTCGCGTTCATCGCGCACACCGGCAATGCGCTGCTCGGCGGCGCCGCGTTGTTCGCCATGGGGCTGGGGCTCGGCGTGCCGCTGCTCGTCGTCGGCATCGGTGCCGGCACGGTGCTGCCGCGCGCGGGCGCATGGATGGACGGCGTGAAGGTGTTCTTCGGCATCGTGCTGCTTGCCGCCGCGCTGTGGATCGTGTGGCCGGTGCTCGCGGGCGCGCTGAAGATGGTGCTCGCCGCATTGTGGCTGCTCGTCGCGGCCGCGGCGCTCGGCCTGTTCACGCCGCATGCCGGTGCCGCATCGATCTGGCGCCGTCTCGGCCGCGGCCTCGGTGCCGCGCTTGCGATCTGGGCTGCAACGCTGCTCGTCGGTCTTGCCGCGGGCTCCAACGACCCCGTGAAGCCACTGGCCGTGCTTGCGGCGCGCACGGTTGCGTCGGGCGATGCGTCGGCGGCCGGTGCGGCGGCCGGAGGGCAGGGGCCCGCGTTCGCGTCGGTGCGCTCCAGTCGCGAGCTCGACGCGCTGCTGAAGACGTCGGGCCAGCCCGTGATGCTCGACTTCTATGCCGACTGGTGCGTGAGCTGCAAGGAGATGGAGCATCTGACGTTCACCGATTCGCGCGTGCAGGCGCGGCTCGCGCAGCTTCACCTGGTGCGTGCCGACGTCACCGCGAACAATCCGGACGACCAGGCGCTGCTCAAGCGCTTCAACCTGTTCGGGCCGCCAGGCATCATCTTCTTCGATCGCAACGGCAACGAGATCGGCCGTGTGGTCGGTTATCAGGCGGCCGAAACGTTCCTGCGCAGCCTCGATCGCGCGGCGGTACCGACGGTGTAACGCGCGCTCGTCGGCGCACGGGCGGCCCGCTGCGCCGGCTGGACGGTGCAAAAAAACGGCGGGACACCGCAGTGTCCCGCCATTTTTCCTTGTGCCGGCCGGCGCGCGGCTCAGCGCTGCGCTTTCAGCAGACGCGCGGCGTCGAGCGCGAAGTACGTGAGCACGCCGTCGGCGCCTGCGCGCTTGAATGCGAGCAGCGATTCGAGCACGACCTTGTCGTGATCGAGCCAGCCGTTCATCGCGGCGGCCTTCAGCATCGCGTATTCGCCGCTCACCTGGTACACGTAGGTCGGGAAGCGGAACTCGTCCTTCACGCGGCGCACGATGTCGAGATACGGCATGCCGGGCTTGACCATCACCATGTCGGCGCCTTCGTCGATGTCGAGGCGCACTTCGCGCAGCGCTTCGTCGCTGTTCGCCGGATCCATCTGGTAGGTCATCTTGTTGCCCTTGCCCAGATTGGACGCCGAGCCGACCGCATCGCGGAACGGGCCGTAGAACGCCGACGCGAACTTGGCCGAATAGGCCATGATGCGCGTATGGATGTGACCGTCGCTTTCCAGCATTTCACGGACCGCGCCGATGCGGCCGTCCATCATGTCCGACGGCGCGACGATGTCGACGCCGGCTTCGGCCTGCGCACGCGCCTGGTCGACCAGGATCTCGATCGTGTCGTCGTTGATCACGTAGCCGTTCTCGTCGAGCACGCCGTCCTGGCCGTGGCTCGTGTACGGGTCGAGCGCGACGTCGGTCAGCACGCCGAGTTCGGGGAAGCGCTTCTTCAGCTCGCGAACCGCGCGCGGGATCAGGCCTTCCGGATTGGCCGCTTCGCGGCCGTCAGGTGTCTTCAGCGACGGCTCGATGGCCGGGAACAGCGACAGCACGGGCACGCCGAGTTCGACGCACTGCTCGGCGACATGCATCAGCAGATCGACCGACACGCGCTCGACGCCGGGCATCGACGGGACGCTCTGGCGTTCGTTGGTGCCGTCGACGACGAACACCGGGTAGATCAGGTCGTCGGTGGTCAAGCGGTTTTCGCGCATCAGGCGCCGGGAGAAGTCGTCGCGGCGCATCCGGCGCGGACGGTGAAGCGGATGGAAGCTCATGGCGATTGGGCAGAAATCAGGGTAGTAAGAACCTTACGGAACCCTTAGGTCATTTTCGAGAGCGTTGGTATATGATAGCGATCGAGCGGCACGCGTCGCGTGCAGCTCCCCGCTTCTCCTCCCTGAGCGGGTGCCTGTCGTTATTCGATTAGGCTGTTTGACCCGCCGTTCAACGGCGGGTTTTTTTATGAGCCGGCCGAATCCGCAGGTGCCGTCAGGTGCGCACGGCCGGTCCCGGCCGCGCGTTGCCCGCTCATTGTGCTACAGGCTCGCTTTTTTCGTCGGCGACGGACGGCCGCACCCAGCTCTCGATCAGTTCATGGGCCTCGTCGAGCCCCGTGCGCTTCAGCGCCGAGAACAGCTGGACCGTCAGCTTGCCCTTCACGCCCTGGTCACGGTACGCGTCGAGTCCCTTCTGCGTGTTGCGCAGCGCGTTGATGCTTTCCTGCCGCGTCAATTTGTCGCACTTCGTCAGCAGCGTGTGGATCGGCTTGCCGGTCGGCGCGAACCACTCGATCATCCGGCGATCGAGGTCGGTCAACGGGCGGCGCGAATCCATCATCAGGATCAGGCCGCACAGCTGCGAACGCGTCGCGAGATAGGACGACAGCAGCATTTCCCAGTGGGCCTTCGCGGCCCCCGGCACTTCCGCGTAGCCGTAGCCGGGCAGGTCGACGAGGTTCGCGACGGGCTCGGCGGCCGGGCCGACGGAGAAGTAGTTGATGTGCTGGGTGCGGCCGGGCGTCTTTGACGCGAAGGCGAGCCGCTTCTGGTTGCACAGCACGTTGATCGCCGTCGATTTGCCGGCATTCGAGCGGCCCGCGAACGCGATTTCCGGTTGTACCGTCGGCGGCAGGTCGCGCAGATGGTTGACGGTCGTGTAGAAGCGGGCTTGGTGGAGCAAAAAGGCCATGGGGAAACCGGTGGGACGGGGCGGCGCGAGCCGCTTGGTGGAGGCGGGGTAGCCCCGATAGGCGCGGGAGCTTTCAGCGCGATATTGTACAATACGGCGGTTTTGCCGAAGGGCTGCGGGCGCCTGCCTCGCGCTTTTATGCAGCTTCTGCGGTAGACTGGTCGACGTCGTTTTTTGCAGAACCTCAAATTCCCACAAGACGAAACAGGGTGTGCGAATGAATCGACTGTGCAAGTCTCTGATGGTGCTTCAGGTTGCAGCAGGGTTCGTAGGTTTCGTAGCGGAGGCAAATGCGGCGGATGCGGCAAAGCCGGATCTGGACCGCGGCAAGGCGATTGCCGGGCAAGTTTGCGCGTCGTGTCACGGCGCGGACGGCAACAGCGCGTCGGGCAGTTTCCCGAAGCTGGCCGGCCAGCATCCCGACTATCTGGTCAAGCAGTTGAACGACTTCAAGGCCCAGCCGGGCGCGAAGGGGCCGGCGCGGACCAATCCGGTGATGGTCGGGTTCGCGAGCGCGTTGAGCGCGGACGACATGCGCAACGTCGCTGCGTATTACGGATCGCAGACGACGAAGCTCGGCACCGCACGCGACGCGGCGACCGTGCCGATCGGCCAGAAGATCTATCGCGGCGGCATCGCGGAAAAGGGTGTACCCGCCTGCGCGAGCTGCCACGGGCCGACGGGGCAGGGCATTCCGGTCCAGTACCCGCGTCTGTCGGGGCAATGGGCCGATTACACGGTTGCCCAGTTGACCGCGTTCCAGCAGGGTGTCGGCGCGCGCAACAACAACGAGGCGATGCATCAGATCGCAGCGCGTCTGTCGGACAACGAGATCAAGGCCGTCGCGGATTACATCGCGGGCCTGCGTTGACCGGACGGTCGCGAATGGAATGACCGGGCGCCCGAAGGGCGGCCGGCGTCAGAACAAGAAAAAGGGTGGGGCGCCGCGAGATTGCGGTTGCCTCGCCCTTTTTTGTCGGCACTCGCCGGGTCGTCCCAAGCGTGCTGACCGCCCCCTCGGGGGGCAGCGAACATAGTGAACGTAGGGGCTGTTTCCCCTTAGTCGGAGTTTGAATGAGCGTTACCACGTCGGGGTTGCAGTCGAAGTCGGGTCAAAGTGCGTCCAGGCGCGCGATCGAGCTGCTGAGCTCGATGCGCTTCGCGATCGCGCTGCTGGTAGTGCTGTCGATCGCGAGCATCGTCGGCACGGTCCTGACGCAGGACGACCCGTATCCGAACTACGTGAACCAGTTCGGGCCGTTCTGGGCGGACATCTTCCGCTCGCTGGGCCTGTACAACGTGTACAGCGCCTGGTGGTTCATGCTGATCCTGATCTTCCTCGTCGTGTCGATCTCGCTGTGCGTGATCCGCAATGCGCCAAAGATGCTGGCCGATGCGAAGAGCTGGAAGGACAAGGTCCGCGAAGGCAGCCTGCGCGCGTTCCACCACAAGGCCGAATACTCGGCGTCCGGCACGCGCGCGACCGTCGCGGCCACGCTCGCCACGTTCGTCACCAAGGCCGGCTACAAGCACGTCGTGCGTGAAACCGACGGCGCGACGCTGATCTCCGCGAAGCGCGGCGCGCTGACGAAGTGGGGCTACATCTCCGCGCACCTTGCGATCGTCGTGATCTGTATCGGCGGCCTGCTGGACAGCAACCTGCCGATCAAATTCCAGATGTGGATGTTCGGCAAGAGCCCGGTCAACACGAGCGCGACGATCAGCGAAATCTCGCCCGACCACCGGCTGTCCGTGTCGAACCCGACGTTCCGCGGCTACGCGTGGGTGCCGGAAGGCCAGTTCGTGTCGACCGCGATCCTGAACCAGCCGAGCGGCTCGCTGATCCAGGACCTGCCGTTCTCGATCCAGCTCAACAAGTTCATCGTCGACTACTACACGACCGGGATGCCGAAGCTGTTCGCGAGCGACATCGTCGTGATCGATCGCGAGACGGGCCAGAAGATCCCGGCGCGCGTCGAGGTCAACAAGCCGTTCACGTACAAGGGCGTGTCGATCTACCAGTCGAGCTTCCAGGACGGCGGCTCGCAGATGGAGATGACGGCCTACCCGATGACGGGCGGCAACGCGAAGACATTCGCAGTGAAGGGCACGATCGGCAGCACGGCGCCGCTGCAGATGCCGGGCAGCGACGGCGACACGATCGAGTTCTCCGACTTCCGCGCGATCAACGTCGAGAACATGGCCGACGCGAACGGCAAGCCGGACGTGCGCGGCGTCGCGAAGACGGCGTCGCTGAAGGAAGCGTTCGACGAGCGGCTCGGTTCGGGCGCGAAGACGTCGAAGCCGGTGCAGCTCCACAACATCGGCCCGTCGGTGCAGTACAAGATTCGCGGCAAGGACGGCCAGGCGCGCGAATTCAACAACTACATGCTGCCCGTCGACATGGGCGGCACGCGCGTGTTCCTCGCCGGCGTGCGTGCGAGCCCGAACGATCCGTTCCGCTACATGCGGATTCCGGCCGACGGCCAGGATTCGATCGGTGAATGGATGCGCCTGCGCGCCGCGCTCGAGGATCCGGCCGTGCGTGCCGACGCCGCCGCGCGCTTCGCGCAGCGTTCGCTGCCGACGACCGAAGCGTCGCTGCGCGGCCGCCTGCAGGACAGCGCGTTCAAGGTGCTGACCCTTTTTGCGGCGAGCGATGACAGCATCGGTCGCGGCGCCGACGGCCAGCCGGTCGGCGGCTTCCAGGCGGTGGCGACTTTCATCGATCGTTCGGTGCCGAAGGCCGAGCAGGAGAAGGCGGCGAGCCTGCTGCTGCGTATGCTCGAGGGTTCGATGTGGGAGGTCTGGCAGATCGCGCGCGAGCGCGCCGGCGAGCCGGCCGCCCAGCAGGGCGCCGACACGATCCGCTTCGTGCAGAACGCGATCAATGCGCTATCGGACAGCTTCTTGTATGGATCGCCGGTCTATTTGCAGCTTGACTCCTTCAAGCAGGTGCAAGCTTCGGTATTTCAGTTGACGCGCGCACCCGGCAAGAATCTGGTGTATCTTGGCAGCCTGCTGCTGGTCGCCGGCATCTTCTCGATGTTCTACGTGCGCGAGCGGCGCCTCTGGTTCTGGCTCAAGGATGCCGGTTCGGGCGTCGATGTGGTGATGGCGATGTCCACGGCCCGCAAGACCTTCGATTTCGAGAAAGAATTCGTGCAGACGCGCGACGCGGCCGGCGCCGCCTTGCGCGCCGCACCGCGCGATGCCGCGCCCGCCGGTGCGGCAGCGACTGCCCGTCCGCCTAGCGGCGGCGATTCCGAGAATTCCACCCGGTAACATCATGGATCTCACGCAAGTTTCCTCTTCCCGTTCGGGGCCGGTCCAGGCCCCGAATCCGGCGCCGTTGTTCGACGACCGTCCGTTCCTCGCGCGCCTGTCGGTCATCGACTGGCTGTTCGCCCTGGCACTCGTGGTCGGCGCGGGCTATGCGTTCGTGCATTACAACGAACACATGAATTACTACGACAAGGCGGTGATGATCGGCACCGTGCCGGCGCTCGTCGTGCTCGGCTGGCGCTGGAAGCCCGCGCGGCTGATGATGGCGTCGATCGCCGCGCTCTCGCTGCTGTCGATCCAGATCTAC
>NZ_JANKOG010000035.1:0-47420 GCF_024656005.1 Burkholderia sp. SCN-KJ | reverse complement strand
ACCTGCTTCACTGCTCGTCCCCCGGCAATGAGGGTGAGCGCGCAATCCATTTTCGCGACTTCGCCACCTCCACCGCCTCGCGAAGAATTTCGTTTTCCATGGTCTTTTTGCCGAGCAGTCGCTGAAGCTCACGGATTTGCTTGAGGGCATCGCTCAGTTCCAACGCCGGCACAACTTCTTCGCCAGCACTGACTGCCGAGAGGCTGCCGTCTTGGTAGAGCTTGCGCCAATGAAACAGCTGATTCGGATTCACGCCGTACAGGCGCGCCACCATCGAAACCGTCTTGCCCGGCTCGAAGGTCTCCCTGACCATCGACACATTTTCTTCTACCGACCACCGCCGCCGGCGCTCGGGTCCCGTCAATACTTCCATCACTTCTTGCTTGGTGTTAGTCAAAAACACAGTCGTATGCCTACCCGTTATTGTAAGTGGGTGACTGTGTCCGGCGTTTCAGGGGGCTGCTCCAGATCCATCCATGGTTTTGCTCATGTTGTTATATAGAAGTGTCGGCGTCGCCGTCCTCGCGCAATAGACGCATGGTTTCCGAGGCGAGATGAACCTTCGCGAGTCCCTTCCAGATCGTCTTCGTGCCGGGTTCGCCGTCGCCCTTCCGAGCGAGGAAACCACCGAGGCGGGCGATCAATCGCAATGCCTCGCTGAGTGTGGGTTGCGCAGATCGAGGTGGCAAGGTTGAACGTTCACAGCTTACTGACCTGAACGAGTTTGGGTCCCACCATGCCCAGACAGATCAGGCAATCGACCTGCGAATCGAAGAGTGGCAGTCGACTACAACTGGCGTCGGCCTCACGGCTCACTCGGTGGAAAGACTCCTGTTGACCGCATTGCGGGGCTGGGTGCCCCCCCTCGCGGAGGAGGTGGAAAGTGCGTACGACAAGCGGAAAGAGCGATTCGGCACCGCGAATGGGCGGGTCGACAAGATCCTCGGCGAACATCATCGGCGCGCATCGAAACCCGTGTCCCCTACCGGCGCAACGGGCTCCGACGCGCCAAAGAAACGGCCTTCAAGAAAGTGAAACGATGTCTGCGAATCGCACAACTAAGCCGTGCTGCCGATCACTTGATTCATTCACCAAGGCGAGCGGTATACAGCGCTTCTGCCAATCGTACCGTGGTCGCCGTCAGGCGAACCAGAGTGCGAAGCGCGATACGACACTGAGGCCGCCGCATTATTCCGCGCCAGGCCCTTTCCCTGATTACTTTGCCCGGCGTAGCTAGCAACACGCGTGGCGGATTCCGGCGAAAGCAATCGCTCCACCGGTGTTCGGCTGTAACTGTAACCTTGCGATTGGTCAGCGAATTGCGTTCCACCAAGTTCCTCTCCGAGATTCGCTCTATATCTCTCGTCGTAACCTTTCGGTGCGCCGAGCAGCGGGCTTGCGGACACCCGGGGGTTACTTATTAAGTTCCGTGCCTGACCGCTGCTCGCCGGAGCTTTGCCATCACTGCGGCCAGAGGCACCTGTCAACCTACCATCAACTCCATGTGCAGTTCCCAACTGCGAAGATGTCAATGTCCCCGCAGGCATTGCCACATTTCTCCATTGGCGACGCGTTTGCCCTTTATTTGATCCACTTTGTGCGTTGGCCGCTGTACCGTTCGCCAAGAAAATTCCAAGCGTTAGGAAAATGCAGAAAATTTTCTTACATATGTACATGTTTTTCCGCCGCAAGTAAACCGAATTATCTCTTCCACATGGGAGTGGTGATCAATGTAGCGTGGTTTTCATAAACCGATTATTTCGACATTTCCGCTTGCGTGAGATGGCAGCCCGTACGAAGCACAATTTACGGGTGTGATAATGCGTAATCTAGCGTGAGGCTAGGGCTCGATCACTATCGACGAGTGGCACCTAGGTGTGGAACCATGTCACTCACTATTCAAAGGCATTCCGCACAGCATCCGTTGCGGCGACGCGGCATATTCTGGCATGGTGTCCGATCATGGGTGGCGGTGTCCGCCTAAATCTTGGCGGAATCCGTCGCCTGCCTGCGTTTTTTTCGCTGCGTGTGGTGCACCGGTGGTTTGCGCTCTGAATTCGACCTGACCGACAGGCGGAAGACATTCTTAAACAGCCCCGTCTACCACCCACTCCGGCCTCTCCCCTTCCGCAAGCAACCAGCGATACACTGCAGCCATCCGTTCCGCGATGCTGCGCCAGATAAAGTGCTCCGCGACCATCACGCGTCCACGCTCCCCAATCTCGCTCAGTGTTCTCTCATCCGCCGCGCCGAACTTCACCAGAAACTGCTTGATCTTGTCGACATCCGCCCCGATTCTGAACGCCGCCCCGGCATCAAATCCTTCCGGCAGATTGCATGCGTCCGTCAGTGCGCACGGCACGCCTAGCGACCATGCTTCCAGCGGGACCATTGGCAGACCCTCGCTGAACGACGGCAAGATCAACCCGTGACAGGCCGCATAGGTCTGCTGTTTCGCCCCACCGAATTGCGGCCCGATGAATCGAACCTGGTAATCCGCTCCCCGTGCCTCGACGATCTGATGCAAGTGATCGATATAAGCCTGGTCCCCCCAGCCGCCGACAATCAGCACCAGGCGCGGGTCCAGCGTTCCATCCTGAAACGTCGCTTTCCACGCGAGCAAAAGATTGTCCAAGCCCTTCTTTGGATGCAAGCGCCCGAAATACAACAACAACCGTTTGCCCTCAAGGTTATCGCTCCACCACGACGGCTTCGTTCGCACCTCCGTCTGGGGCATATGCACACCGTTCGGTATGATCGCGATCGGCTGTTCGAACCCGGCTGCGCGAATGCCGCGCGCCTCCTCCAAACTCAGTGCATGAAAGCAAGCAGCGCCCCGTAAATGCGCGCGTTCATAACCGGTCAACGCGATCCACTTCTTGATCTTGGAGCGATTCAGAATCCAGCGATCCAGCATTCCGTGCGGCGAGATCAGGTACGGCTTGCCGTATCTGCGCCGCCACGCAACAACATCCGCCGATGGGTGCATCCAGATGCCGTGCGTATGCACGAGTTCCGCTCCGGAACTCAACAGGGCCTGACGCATCGCGGGAGCAAAACCTATGGATTTCGGTCCCAGAGGCTTCGAGGTAGTCAGCGGAATCGCGCCCCACTCCGCACGATCCTCCAGTGTGTGGTTATCTTCCAAGCCAAAAACATGCGGCGAGATCCCCGCGTCGGGCAACTGCAGAACCAACCCCCTAACTGCATCGAACAAGCCGCCGGCATTGCGTGACACTGACGAGGTTACAACGGCAACATTCGCAACTGGCGCGCGTTCGCCGATTGCTTTGACTGTTAACCCCATACTTTTCACAAGGCACCTTTATATCAACAATTTCGATACGTTCGACCCCAATGCGGAATTCGAATCATCTATCAAGCGATCATCGCGACACCCTGCGCCTGACCGGTCGACAAGGGGTTCCGACGCAAATCATCCCTTCGTCCATATCCGAAAACACCGAGCTTCGTGCGCCAACGATAGCGCCGCGGCCGACAGTCACACCTGGGGCGACGAATACATCCGAGGCTATCCACGCCTGTTCCTCGATGCGGATCGATCGGCTGCGGATTGCGAAGTCAACACGAGTAGGATCGTGATCACCAGCACACAAATACGAGCGCTGCGAGACAACCGCGTGCGCACCGACCTCGATCGGACCCAAGCTGTATAGCACCGCATCGTCCCCGATCCAGCTGTGATCGCCTAGCGTTACTTTCCATGGGTACGTCACCACGGTCGTCGGTCGGACCAGCACGCCCTTCCCGACTCGCGCGCCGAATAAACGCAATAGGAATCGCCGCCAGCCATACATGAATTGCGGTGATGCCCGAAACAGGATCGACTGGCAGATCCACCAGAGTTGAACGATCACCATGCTGCGTCCTCGGAAGCCGCTCGGTACAGCAAAGCGACTCAAATCCTGATAGGTCGATCGATCGCCAAGGCGATCGGAATACTCTGTCTCGGTGTCGTGCGTCATGCTTCGATTACTCTATCAACGATATCCGCCAGTCTCTGGCCCAAACTCGGCGAGTTGAGCTGATGATATTTCGCAAACGCACGCGAAGCCGTGTTGCGAACGATCTCCGGCGGCAAATTCCAGATCTCGGTCAAAGCCGCTGCCAACGCATCCGCCCCGCCGTCCTGAGCATAGAGAAATCCGGTCTCGAAGGGCTCCACATTTTCCGGCTCAGGGCCCATGTGCATCGGCAGCCGGTCATGCACCAGGGGCGGCAGACTGAGGCCGAACATATGCACGACGCTTAAGCCGGCAGCGCCCGGATAGCAGCCAATTCGGCACTTTCTGCTGATCGCGGCGATCTCGCCGTCATCGAAAATCCCTCCGTGCCAGATCACGTGAGCTCTCCCCGCATACTTGTCCTGCAGGCGGGCTCGTTGCTCGCCGTCACCAACGACATGCAGCACAATACAATGTCCCTCGCTCACGAGCGCTTCCACGGCCTGGATCAGGATTTCTACGTTGCAGCCCTCGCGCAACCTCCCGACGAACAGCACGCCGTGTTCGGTACCAGTCTTCTCCGACGGCGAGACCGTCCGTTCGACCATGAGCGAATTGCTCGCGACGGTAAGCTTCGATGGCGGACAACCAATGCGCTCGAGTGAACGCTTCGATACCTCCGCGTAGCAGACGTAACGTGAGGAAAGTGCGACCGCGGCGCGATAACAAAGGGTACGCAACAGGCCAGGTTTCTCGTAACGGTAAAGTCCTTGTCCGTGAATCACCATCGGAACGCGCGTCAGACGACCAACGACCAATGCCAGCCACAACGAAACGTAAGTCACATCGGCGAAGATGAACACAGCTGCCGGCCGCTCGCGCATGATGCGCGGCACGACTCTTGTCTGGATTTTGACGCGCTTGCGAAACACATTGTTGATCGGCGTTTCGACGAACTCTTCGCATTCGGGACGTTCGCGCGAAAACCCTCGCGACTCGACCCCGACGGAACTCGCGAAGACCTTCACGTTGAAGCGTTGTCTGAGCGCCACGATAACCTCAACCCGATATCGGGCAATCAACGGTTGCACGTAATAGACCGTATGCTTCAACGCAAACTGAGTGGCGGTGCCCGCGCCGTTACCACTCCGATTCGATGTTTTGTGGTTCGTCACTGTCCCGTCCAAATGATCAACTCGACTCACGAAACCCAACAATCCACTTCGTCGAAGGTCCAGCTCTGCGATGTAGCAATCGCATTAACGACGTTGCGTCCAAAAGCCTCCGGCGTATGTGCCATCGCGAACGCACGCAGCCGCCCCGATCCGCTCATCGCGGCCACGCTGTCGATAAGGCTTGACCAATTGAAACGCACCTCGCCCGGTCCATCCGTGACAAAATCGTTCCAACGAACGCCTAGCAAGTAGCGCTCTCGATAGTGTTCAATTAGTCCGTAGCCTGCCGTCACAACCGGCACGCCAGCCTGCGCCGACTGAATCAACACACCGCTCATTCCACTGAAGTTCTCGTAGCACAACCACGCCACGTCTGCGCAGGCGAAGGCCTGCCCTTCCTCAAGATCCGTCACGAAGCGATCGACAGAAATAACCTGGTGTTTCCGCTCCGGCCGACGCTCAAGATACTCGGCGATCATCCGCTTCGCTTCCGCATTCTGTGCGCCCATCATCAGCAAACGGAAATGCGACGGCAGATCTGGTGCGTCAAACAACTTCAACAGCTTCGCAAGCCCTTTGCGAGGGCTAACCGAGCCATACAGCAAGATCACGAAATCGCTGGGCGAGAGGCCGTGAATCAAACGCGCCGCCGATCGTTCTGCGGGTTGCCTGATGAAGGACACGTCGGGAACGTAGCGAACCTTAGCGGAATGGCGCTTCATCGTTCGGCCGACAAATTCGGCTAGCGGCTCGTCGATCGATGTCAGCACGGCAAGATTTCGCGTCTTGAGCGCACGGTCAAAAAAGAACTTGTTAACATTATCCTGCTTGCCGTGCTCGCCGATAATACCGGACGCCGCATGATGAAACTTTGCAGCCAACAACATCCCGCCGAACGGCGTATCGCCGAATGGTGATCCAAACCAGCCGATCACCTTATCGATGTTGTTGAAGAAAGGCACATATACGAAATCAATCTTCTCGTACCCGGACACGGTTCGATAGCCCGCCTCAAATGCACGAATCCATCGGTACTGCAAGCGGAACAACTCGAACCGGCCCGTCCCCGCTGGCGGCACGTCTGGCATCGTTGCGATCTTCAACCGGTCGCCGAATTCAGACAACAGCGCTTTGCATGCGTCGTGACGCGTAGCTTCGGTGCTGGTCAGCATAACGACCTTCAGTCCACGGGCAAGCGCCTCAGCCACGATCAAGCGAACGTACAGCACCATACGGTGACCGGTCGCGTCAGGTTCGACAATCATCAATGTCGCCATTCCGTTCCCCTACGCACGTTCTGTCCTGAAGTCATTACGCATCAAGATCTGCTTGAAAAGATCAAAATACCGTTCGGCTACACGTTTAACGGAAAAAGCGCTGAGATCCCGCTTGAACCGCGTCTGATGCGTGATGAATGATTCGATCGCCGCCGCGTAACTCACGCTGTCCGACACAGGAACACATCGGATTCCTTCAAACCCGTTCAGCTTCGCAAACGCATCGATATTCGACGCGACGACCGGAATGCTGCTGGCTAGCGCCTCGATCATTGCAACGCTGTGTGCCTCGCGCAGCGAGGGCATCAGGTAGACATCCGCCGCGGACAGAAGCGAAGGCACGTCCGACCGGCTGCCCAGCCACAAGACATGGTGCTCGAGACTCAGTTCGGCGATTGTGTCGACCACTTCCTGGCGATACTCCTCGGTCTCCGTCAGGCCGGCGAACCAAAGCACGACATCGTGGCCAGCGTCCACGAGCCGCTTGAGCGCAAGTACGCTGGACACTTGCCCCTTCACTCGCGCAACGCGACCGACTTGCAACAGAACTATCTGTTTCTCACCCGCCTGCAAGGCACGGCGCAGCCTGTAGCGCTCGGCCGGATTGAAACGAAAACGATCAATCTGCGTACCGTTCGGGATCGTCTCGAGCCGGCCCACGCTACCGAATCGCTTTCTGTAGTTGTCGCGAGCAGTGTCGGTCACGGTTACAACCGCCGCCGCCGCAAAGCGCAACAGATATTCTGAAGTACGCAATCCTGCATTCGAATAGTCGTCGTTCGTCGCAGAGTGCAGCACGCTGACTACCGGAATGGAAGCGCCCGACAATCTCGCCACCGCCCGGGCATACGCGGCCGGGATCACTGAATGCGCGACGACAATGTCCGGCTGGAATTCGCGGTATGCGCGGTTGATCAAGTGCAATCGCTCTAGACGTCCAGACACATGTTGCGGGCTCGTGTACCAGACACCCCGTTGTACAAGCGGATCAATAATTTTCTCGAAATCCGGATCGGCCGGATTTAACGCCGCGATGCCCGTGACTGCGCCATGCCCGGCGTGTGCGTCCGCCAAGCTGCACGCAAGGACTTCCGCGCCTGAATGCCGTGGCGTCAAAACAATATGGAGAATTCGCATGGCCGAGTCTCCTCAAGCAGACAGCGAAAAGCCTGCCCGCAATTTTTGCAGGGGCAAAACGATTGCGGCAGCGCTCAAGAATCCGATCGGTACCACATGGTACGGGATCTCCGACAACAGATATCCGAGCAATATAATCAACCCTGAAATCGGTACTCCGATTGTAGCGAGCGGCCACAACTCCCGTAATTCGCCACGCGCGTCGGTAATCATTTCCCGAAGCATGATCAAGCAGCAGACAAAAACCGAAATAGCAGACGCAAGTGCGACACCAATCGCACCAAGCAAAGGTACTGCAATAGCAGATAGACCTAGCAACACGACCAGTTGTATCGATGTGGCAACCGTGACCCGACTCGGCCGCCCCGTTCCACGAAGATATGCGTTGAGCAGACCGACGAGCACGCCCACCGCCATCAAATAGACAAAGATCCGGAAAAATGGCACGGCGCCGCTCCACTGGCTGCCGAGAGTCAAACTGACGATGTCCGGCGCCGCCACGCAAAGGAATGTCGCAAGCACCAAGCCGATCGCGCCCAGATGGCTAAACAGGGCCAATGCATACCTTACCGCATGCTCTTTATCTCTCCGGGCCAATTCGGCAAAGTTCGGAAACAGGTACTGGTTAAGTGCAATTCCGAAATCGGCCACGCCAAATTGGGCAAGGCGACTCGCCGTCTGGTATAGACCCAGAGTCTGTACGCCAAAGGTCTTGACCGTGATAAGCCGATCAAGTTGGTTGACGACCATTGTCAACAAGCTGCTCGCCCAGACCCAGCGGCCAAACCCCATGACCTCGCCAAGCGGCGCCGTGTCGAAGTTCAGACGCGGTCGTGTGGAAAACACGACATGCGACGCGATAGCCTTCAGTAACTCGGCCAGCGGAAGCGCCGCAAGCACCCATACCACGTCGTGATAGGCGAATGCCGCAACACAGGACATCACGAAGTCAACGACGACGAATGTCGTCGTCAACAGCGCGACCGTGCGAAACCGTCTTTCGCGTTGGGCGATCGCAACGCGCATGCTTGCCATGCACCGCGCAAACGGCACCAGCGCGACAAGTTGCAACAGCGTCGTGCTCTCCGGAATGCTCATCAGTCGCGCGATCGGCGCCGAAGTCACGAACAACACGACTGAGAGGATCGTGCCCCGCACTGCATTTGCCGTCCACAATGCATCCAGGCTGCGCTGATCCAGCAACTCACGTTGCTGGATCAGCGCATGACTCAATCCCATTTCGGTGAGAGATTCCGCAATCGACAGAGCCATCAGGGCCGCGGCAATCAGACCGATCGACTCCGGCCCCAACAAGCGTGCCAAAAGAAAGAACTTGAACGCCACCAGTAGGCGCGACACACCTTGTTGCGCGAACACCCAGGTCGCGCTGCTCTCGTCAAATCGCATCATCGTGGTTTGCCGTCTCTACCCGCTTAAACCCGTTCAGTCATCCGCGCTTCGGGACGCTGGAGAAAATCGCGGTAGGTCGAAGCCAGTCCTTCGTCGAGACCAATCTTCGCAGTCCATCCCAACTCGGCCAACTTGCTGACGTCGAGCAGTTTCTGCGGCGTGCCATCGGGCTTCGTCGTGTCGAATTCGATACGCCCGTCGAATCCCACTGCTCGCAT
Source organism: Burkholderia sp. SCN-KJ (assembly GCF_024656005.1). Lineage (NCBI taxonomy): Bacteria > Pseudomonadati > Pseudomonadota > Betaproteobacteria > Burkholderiales > Burkholderiaceae > Burkholderia > Burkholderia sp. SCN-KJ. The sequence goes on along the minus strand of NZ_JANKOG010000035.1, from coordinate 38,238 downwards.
AGCGGCGCGCGCCAGTTCCTCGATCGTGACATCCGCTCCGCATCCCACGTTGTACAGGCTCGAATCGATGTCCCTCTCCAAAGCGAAGACTGTCGCCTCAGCCATGTCATCGACGTGCAGGAATTCACGGCGCGCGCGACCGGTTCCCCACACCTGGAGCTTGTCCTTCCCTTCGAGATTCGCCTGGTGCGCCTTGCGCAGCAATGCGGGCAACACGTGGCTATTATTCAGGTCATAGTTGTCGTTCTGGCCGTACAGGTTTGTTGGCATCAGCGACACGTACTTCGTCCCGTATTGCCGGTTGTACGACTCGCAAAGCTTGATGCCGGCAATCTTTGCGATTGCGTACGGCTCGTTCGTCTTTTCCAGCGGCCCGGTCAGCAAATACTCTTCCTTGATCGGCTGCGGACATTCCCGCGGATAGATGCACGATGACCCGAGGAATACCAAGCGCTGAATCCCGGCCCGATAGGCGGCGTGAATCACGTTGGCCTCGATCATCACGTTAAGGTATAGAAAATCGGCTGGATAAGTGTCGTTCGCCAGAATTCCGCCCACCTTGGCCGCCGCAAGCACCACGACATCGATCGCACCGTCGCGGAAGAAGGCTTCCACGGCGGCCTGATCGGTCAAGTTGAGTTCGGAACGACGACGCGTCACCACGTTGCGATAGCCTTTCGCCTCAAGGTTGCGCACGATGGCCGAGCCGACCATGCCCCTGTGCCCGGCCACAAAGATTCGAGTGTCCTTGTCCATGACGCTCACTCGTTGTATTCGAATGTCTTGAAGCCGGCGAGGGTCACCAGCGCATCGCGTCTTGCAACCTGATAGTCCGCACGTACCATTTCAGTGACCAACGATTCGAACGAAGTGGTCGGCTTCCAACCCAGCTTTTCGTGAGCCTTGGTGGGGTCACCCAGCAACGTCTCGACTTCAGTCGGACGGAAGTAGCGCGGATCGACACGGACGATCACAGTGCCAGGCGTCACTTTTGCTTCCGAGCCTTCCACCTTTTCGACGATACCCACCTCGCTGACGCCTTCACCCTCGAATCGCACGGTAATGCCGAGTTCAGCAGCCGCGTGCTTGACAAACTCCCGGACGCTGTACTGCACGCCCGTCGCGATAACGAAGTCTTCTGGCTGCTCCTGTTGCAGCATCATCCACTGCATTTCGACGTAGTCGCGCGCATGGCCCCAGTCGCGCAACGCCGACATGTTTCCAAGGTACAAGCAATCCTGCAGGCCGGCTGCAATACGTGCGATCGCACGCGTGATCTTGCGCGTTACGAAGGTCTCGCCGCGCACTGGCGATTCGTGGTTGAACAGGATGCCGTTGCACGCATAAATGCCGTATGCCTCGCGGTAGTTGACGGTTATCCAGTACGCGTACATCTTCGCGACCGCATACGGGCTGCGCGGGTAGAAGGGCGTCGTCTCCTTCTGCGGAATCTCCTGCACGAGACCGTAAAGCTCCGACGTCGATGCCTGATAGAAGCGGGTCTTCTTCTCGAGCCCGAGAATCCGGATTGCTTCAAGGATCCGCAGCGCGCCGATACCATCGGCATTCGCCGTATATTCCGGTTCCTCGAACGAAACGGCGACGTGACTCTGAGCGGCGAGGTTATAAATCTCGTCCGGCTGCACACGCTGGATAATGCGCACGAGGCTCGTCGAATCGGTCAAGTCACCATGATGCAGCACGAAGCGCCGGTCGGATACATGCGGGTCTTGATAGAGATGATCGATCCGGTCGGTATTGAACAGTGAAGCGCGACGCTTGATGCCATGCACTTCGTAGCCCTTGTTCAGCAGCAGTTCTGCAAGATACGAGCCGTCTTGCCCTGTCACGCCGGTAATTAAAGCAACTTTACGATTCATGATTCGATACTCCCAATTGGACGTGCCGCACGTGTCGATTTCAAACACATTCCGCGATGTTGTTCACTCTGAAACGCTTTCGTATCCGTAATACCCGGAGTAGTAGCTGCCGTAGCCGAATCGGTGCCGCGGTACGTCGGTCAACAACGCGCCCTTCAGCGCCGCTCCGCCACCACGCAAGCGGTTTGCGCATTCGATGAGTTCTGCGCGGGGGTGCTGTCCATGACGAACGACGAGTAGCGTCGCACCGGCATACCGTCCGATCACCGTGGAGTCGGTGACCGCCAGGACGGGTGGTGTATCGACGATGACAAGGTCGTAGCGTCGCGACACTTCATCGAGGAGCGTCTTGAACTGATCGCTCAGCAATAGCTCGGCCGGATTCGGTGGCAAAGACCCCTTCGGAAGCAGATCGACGCCCGTCACGACGTCACGCTGGATTGCCTCGTCAAGATTGAACCCCGTAATGACATCCGATAACCCGGGCTGCTTTGACACCCCGAGATACGAGTGAACGTTGCCGCGACGCATGTCCGCATCGATCAGAAGCACGCGGGTACCGCTGCTTGCGATAACGGCCGACAAGTTCACGGACACGAATGACTTTCCGACGTCCGGCCGAGGGCCGGTTATCACGATCACGTTATTGGAAGCATCCAGCAATCCGAACTGCAATGCCGTTCTCAGACTGCGAATCCCTTCGGTCGCCAGATCCTCGGTCTCGAGCGACGCCAGCACGTGGGGGCCAGGTAGCCCACGATCCATTGCTTGTTGCAGGTTGATCTGTGCCTGGCTGTGCGGGATCGTCGCATATACGGGCAAGTCGATGGCTTTCTCGATTTCGTCGCTATGCTTCAAACCGCCAAACAGTGCATGCTTCGCGAACGCCGTCACAGTACCGATTACGAGCCCGAGCAACCCGGCCAACACGACGACGAGCGGGCGCTTAGGCTTCACCGGTTCATCGGCTACCACTGCGAAATCGACGACACGAACGTTACCGACTTGCCCTGCCTTGACGATGCGAAGTTGCTGCGCATTGTCCAGTAAGCTCGTGTAGAGCTCGGTATTCACGCGCACATCGCGCAACAGACGCAGTGCAGACTGCTCGGTATCCGGAAGCGTCAGCACGCGCTTGTTCAACCGATCCTGCTGTTCGTTGAGCGTTGCAATCTGTGCATTCAACCCTGCTAGCGCGGGGTGCTCGCCCGTAAAGCGTTGAGCCATTTCGACACGTTGCTGTTCCAGATCGACGAGCTTGGTCTTGCCTTCGACGATCTGTTGCAGCAAAAGTCGGCTCTCTTCGGTTAGATCGACCGTACCTTTTTTGTTGCGAAAAGCATTGTATTTGTCTTCTGACTGGTCAAGCTGTTTGCGCAACTGCGGCAGTTGTTGATCAAGAAACGCAAGCGTGTGCTCCGCCTCAGCCGACTTTCGATCAATATTCTGTTGCACATACGTGGATGCGATCGTGTTGAGGATCTTGGCTGTCCGTGCACTATCCGGGCCATCCAGCGATGCACCGATCACGCCCGATTGCTTGGTCTTCTCGGCAATGACGAGACTGTCCTGCAATTGCTTGATCGTCGCCTGTGTCGATGCGCGACTGAGAACGAAGTCCGTGTTTGGTCGCGCACGAAGACTTTCGACCGTCAGCTCCACCGGGCCGTATTGATCAACGCCATGCTCAACCCGGCCGACCGTCCCTTTCAGAACGACATCACCCTCCGGGTTCACGAGTTCGTAGTGGCCTTCATCCCGAGCAATCAGCTCGAACCTGGCACCGTAGCGTTCCTTTGGCACCTCGAACCGGGAGACTTCGATTTTTTCCCCTCCCCATGCGAAGTGTGTCAATCCGAACCAGGGGGATGCCAGTTTCTTGCTTCCTGCGATGCGTGCCAGCATCGCCCCAACCACCGGTAAATAGCGCGGTTGGACCGAAATATCCAGATGCAGCGCCTCCACCGTGTGACCAACGACGAGACGGGAACGAAGCAGCTCGATCTCGGCGTCGGCGGTTTGCTTCGTATCGAAGATCGATGCCAGCTCGCCCAGCGCATTCTGCGTTGAGTTAGCACTGTCTTCGACCTGAATCATCACGTCAGCACGGTAGGCCGGTCTCGCAACAAATGCGTAGACCGTCCCGAGTAGAAGTACAAAGGCAGCAATCGCGGAGATGAGCTTCCAGTTCTCCGCGACGACAGCGACATAGTCGGACAGATGTATCTCTTCACCGTCTTGCATGTCGATGATTTTGGATTTATTTACGGATTCCATAGTCAATTCTTGATCCGATTCATTTTGTCAACCCAACGCTTCATACTCTTGTCGATTTGAGTCAGCGCCAATTCGAAAACCGATCGTCCTCGCCGGTACGGATCGATAACGTCGATCTTTTCGAACTCGCCGATACGAAACACCCGCCCCTTCGAAAACGGATAGCCGGCTTCGATTCTTCTTCTCTGGCTCTCCGTCATCGTGAGAATCAGGTCCGCTGACCGCATGTGTTGCAGGTTCAAATCGACTGCGATGTGTTCCCCGAGGTCAATGCCGCGCTCAGCCATCAATTCAATGGCCAATGGATCAGCGCGCCGTCCCGCAAGCGCCGAACATCCAGCTGAACCAACTCGAGCCGACGGCAATTCACGCGCCAACAGCGCCTGTGCCATCGGGCTCCGGCAAATGTTCCCTTCACACACGACGAGGATGTTGTCGATCATTTCGCCAACACCGCGCCGGTCAAACCTGCATTGATTGCGGGCAGCAGCAGGCTCAGCACGCGACTGACACGCACCAATGCGTTGCCGTCGACATACACGACATCCTTTGGCTGCAGCTCAAACTGGTTCGCTAGTACCATCGAAACTGGAGAGCGAGCATTGAGATGAAAAACCTGGGGCTTGGCTTCCGACGCTCCGCGAATCACGTACAACTGAGCAGCATCCGCACTGGCGCTATTCACACTGCCAGCCTGGGAGAGCGCATCACTCAACGTGAGCCGTCCGTTCCTCAACGGCAGTGCCGTAATTGGCTTGTTGACTTCGCCCATGACGAAAGCACCGTTGTCTTCGCGTGAGACGATGCGTAGCAGATCCCCGTTTCTAAGCAAAATTCTCGAGGGATTCACGTTGCGGTCCAGCATCCGCGTGAGGTCGATCCGGTACGACTTGCCATTTCGCACGACGACCATCCGGCTCTGGTCCGCCGTCGGACTGAATCCGCCCGCTCGGTTGATCGCCTCGTTCAACGTCATCGGGACATCATTGACCGGCACGACACCCGGTGTATGGACTTCTCCGTCGACGTAAACTTGCTTCGCCCGGAACGAAGAGACACGCACCGAGACCTGCGGCTTCACAAAGACACGCTGCAACGCGGCCTGGACGGCGCGTTGAGCTTGTTCGATACGCATACCGGCCACATGAACGTTGCCGGCATATGGCACCTGCACGTTGCCGTTGTCGTCGATGACGAAGCCCTGAACGGGGTCGTACGGCCGCGAGGTCGTCGACGTTTGCGCACCCTGCGCAGCAGCAAGTTCGGGGTGGTCCCAGACCGTGATCTGCAATACGTCACCCACACCGAGCGTGTACGGTTCCGGTTTTCCTAGCAGGTCGTCAAACTGCGTTTCGCCAGTCCGTTTCCCCTCCTCACGCATCTCCTGAATCAACGCCATGTTGATATCAGTGATCGGAATGTGAAGCTCCTGCTGGGCAGTATTTTCATCGCCGCCAGTTACGGGCAATGTCGCTTGCGACGACATACGCATACCCGGCGCCACAGCACACGCCGACAGCACCGCGCTCATCGTTGCACCGATCACGATTCGGGCGCCATGACGGCGAAATTCCGCTGCCCGGCTTTCGCGCCGATCCCAAATACATCTCATCTCGTCTTCCCCGGTTTATGTTTAGAGATGCGACAAATCATGACGTCGAAACCCGCTCAGTAAGCATTCGCATTCACCAACCCCTTCGCCACCGTCGCCAACACGATCCGCATATCCAGCGCGAACGACCAGTTCCGCAGGTAATAAAGGTCATACTCAACCCGCTTCTGCATCTTCTCGAGACGATCGGTTTCCCCGCGATACCCGTTCACCTGGGCCCATCCGGTAATCCCCGGCTTGATCCGATAACGATGGATGTACCCGTCGACGACTTTCTGATAAAGCCGATCGTGCTCGATCGCGTGCGGCCTCGGCCCGACCACCGACATCTCCCCGCGCAGCACGTTGAGAAACTGCGGCAACTCGTCCAGACTGGTTCGTCTGAGAAAGCGTCCGACACGGGTAATACGCGAGTCACTCTTCGTCGCCTGCGTGACCACGCCAGCCTGTTCGGCGTGCACGCGCATCGTGCGGAACTTCAGGATCTGGAACTTGCGCCCGTCCGCACCCTTGCGGTATTGCTTGAAGAACACCGGCCCGCGCGACGACAACTTCACCGCGATGGCGATCAGCACCATCAGCGGCAGCAGCGCCACCAGCGCGACTGCGGCGAACAGGCGATCGAACACCTCCTTCTGCCACATTGCATGACGCGGAAGCGGCGACGCCACGAGATTGATCGCCGGCGCGCCGATGAGGTCGATCATCGCGCCGTCGAACAGCGCGACGCTGCGCACGTCGGGAATGAAGCGGATGTTCACGAGATCGTCGCCGAACGTATTGACGAACCGCAGAACGGTCGCCTCCTCCGACAAAGGCAGCGCGAGCCAGATTTCCTGGACACCGTTCTCCCGGACGAACTGCGCGAACGCATCGAGCTCCGTGAATACCGGCAAGCGATGCGAAGCATTCGCGGTAACGGGGCGCAGGTCGAATACAGCCGCCGGCCGGAATCCGCTCGCCGGCGACTCCTCGATGTTTCGAACCACCTGTTGGCAGTGCTGAGCGTGTCCTACAACCGCGACACTGCGCAGGTTGATGCCCGCATGACGAACACTGCGCAGAAACAGATGCGTGCCGATTCGCGACGCGATCAGTGCGCCCCCCGTCATCGCGGTCCAGTACACGAACCACAGCCTGGAAATCACGTCCGAGCGATGGAGCGAGAACATCAACACGATCCCGCACGCCTGAACGACGAGCCACGCGAGCGAGATCTTCCCGCTCAACCTCAGCATCGACCGTCCCCGCCACGATTCGTACACGCCGAATACCGGAAACAGCACCAGCGTGAACGCGATCGCGAACGTGACGAGTGCGCTGTCGAAGTGCCCCTCGGAAACCGTCTGATAGCGAAATTGCGACGCAAGCAACGAGCCGGCGACGATCAACGCGATATCCACGAGTCGAGCCATCAAGCCTTGTAGACCGAACATTTCAATCTCCCGTCTGACGCCAACGATCACAGTCGAATCGGGGCATTACGCACGCCCGTACGTATCGTCGAACCGCACGATGTCGTCCTCGCCGAGATACGATCCCGATTGCACTTCGATGAGCTCGAGCGGCAACTTTCCCGGGTTCTCGAGCCGATGCGTCACACCAAGCGGAATGAAGGTGGACTCGTTTTCGCCGAGCATGAATTGCTCGTCGCCGCGGGTAACGAGCGCAGTTCCGCTCACGACGATCCAGTGCTCGGCACGGTGGTGGTGCAGCTGGAGCGATAATCGTCCGCCCGGATGCACGACGATGCGCTTGACCTGGAATCGGGCACCGTGATCGATCGAGTCGTAGTAGCCCCACGGGCGGCGCACCTTCCGGTGCGTGTCGGCTTCCGGCGCCTGTTGCGCGCGGATCCGGTTCACCAGGCCCTTCACGTCCTGGACGCGCGAGCGGTCCGCCACCAGCACCGCGTCGGCGGTTTCCACGATCACGGCATTGGTCATGCCGACACATGCGACGAGCCGCCCTTCCGAATGCACGAAGCTCGACGTCGCACCTTCGAACACGACCTTGCCGCGCCCGACGTTGCCGTCCGCATCCTTGTCGAGCGCCTCCCAAACCGCATCCCACGAGCCGAGATCCGACCAGCCCGCATCGAGCGGCACGACCACGCCCTCCACCAGGCTCGTGTCGGACACGAGGCGTTCCATCACCGCGTAGTCGATCGAATCAGACGGCGACTTGAGAAAGGCATCCTCATGCGGCCGGAAGAAAGGACCATCGTGCTTGCCGTCCACATGTGCCGCGAGGCATGCGGCGTGCATATCGGGCTGGAGCGTGCGCAACGTGTCGAGCCAGACGCTCGCACGCACGACGAAAATGCCGCTGTTCCACCAGTACGAACCCGATTCGACGTACTGCGCCGCGAGTTCGGCGGCCGGCTTCTCGACGAATCGCTCGATGCGGTGCGCACCGGCGCCAAGGGCCTCGCCGATCTTGATGTAGCCGAACCCCGAATCGGGCCGGGTCGGCGGCACGCCAAGCGTCGCGATCGCGCCGCGCCGCGCGTGCTCCACCGCGAGTGCGATCGCACGATGAAACGCGGCGGTATCGGCAATGGCGTGATCGGCCGGCATCGCGACGACGATCGCGTCCTTCCCGTCCGCACTGGCGGCAGCGACCGCCAGCGTCAGTGCGGGCGCCGTATCGCGCCGGGCCGGCTCGACGATGACGCGGGCATCGAGTCCGCTGGCCCGAAGCTGCTCCGCCGTGACGAAACGATGCTCGTCGCCGCAAACGACGATGGGCGCCGACACATCGCCTTCCTCGATCGAAAAACCCGTCATGCGCTGGACGGTTGCCTGCAGCAGAGAATCCGCACCCAGTACGCCGATCAACTGCTTCGGATACTGTCCGCGCGACATGGGCCACAAGCGCGACCCCGATCCGCCCGCGAGAACGACGGGCGCGACGCTGACCTTCACGTCGACTGCGTCGCCGCGACCGGAGCCGACCGGTCCTGTTTCGCCGCCCTCTGTTTCGATGGATGCCGACATAATCTGCACTCCTATTCTCTCAGGCAATAATTCGATCTGAAAATCCGGGAATGAGCTCCGTCCCTTCGCCGAAGCTTATCCAGCCTTCTCTACAACTCCAGTTCCGTCTGGCCCGAGCGCGCCTGGAACCGGTATTCCGAGGGTGTCACGTCGAGGTGTCGCCGAAAAATTTTGGCCAGACGATCACCGTTCCCCCACCCGCATTGCCGCGCGATCGTGCCGATCGGCAAGTCGGTTTCCATCAACATCTGCACCGTGCGCTCCAGGCGAACCCGCAGCAGAAATTCGGACGGCGTCACGCCGATTTCCTGCTTGAAATGCCGCAGGAAGTTCCGTTCGCTCATTGCAGCAACCCGCACTGCATCGCTGACGGATATGGCTCTTCCACAGTTCTTGCGCAACCAGCTCGCCGTCGCGCGGATCCGATCGGCTGGCGTGCCATTGCGCACTTCACCCTCCTGCTCGGCCGGCTCGAATGCGTCGCCCAGCGCGAGCCGCGCCGCAATGCCTCGCACCGCGTCGCCACCCAGGTCACGTTCGATGAGCGCCAATGCGGCTCTTGCCGGCTCGTAGCCGCCGCGACCCACGCGCACCGCATCCACTGCGTCGATCACGTGCGAGCCATTCAGCGCCGCATCGATCAACATCCTGCCTTCGCCGATCGTCTCGACCATGCCCGCCTTCGGCAGCACGATCCGCAACCAGTCGATCACCCGGGCGTCGCGCGACGCGCGCCGCGCACCTTCGCCACCCGCGACGAAGAGCGCATCGAATGCGTGCGCCGAGCCCGCATCGCATGCGAATGTCCGCACGCTGATGGCCGACGACCAGACGATGTTTCCACCTTTCGACGAATAGAAGCGAATGTCGTACAGCGGAAGCCCTGTCGCGCGCGGCGCATAGATTTCATTGGCTACTTCGAACACCTCGAATACCGCGCCCGCCGCAAACAACGAGAACCCGTCGAAGACGACAACGCCGATATCCCGATTCCTGCGTGACCGCTTTCCCCCAACATCTGCTGCCGCTTCATCTCCCGAATGATCGACACTCGTGTGCGTCATGGCGTGCTCTCGGACAATCAGTCCAATCAACTTCGGTCGTCGTTTTTTACTCCGTTGCGACGCATCATACCGAGGGCGCCGAATGGCGTTTAAACACTGGCCGATTCGAACAAACAGTCGTCGGATTAGTCTGCGGGAATTCCCTGATCGGCCAAATGTTGGCGGTTTCCGACTACCTCGCGGCAGCGAAACAGATGACGAAGAGCTTGCAGAAACAGCGGCGCTCGCATGACGAGCGAGTGATATCCGACGGCAGTCGTTCGGTGATCGAAGCGTCGTGGTGCGCCCCACGGGCGGTCAGGCGTTCGGCAAGATGCGCGGCACCTTCGTGCATGAATCACGACGACAAGCAATGTGGTGCGACACGATCATGTGCAGGCTGGCATCGTCGTGGATCAGTCGATTCGGCCGTGGAACTCGACAGTACGGTGGCGCAACGCGATCGGCGTCGTTGACGATCAGCCTGCATCGATGCGTCGTATTCGGCCACGGGTACCGCGCAAAGCCGATTAGCCCGGATCCGCCAGCCCGGCGCCTGGCGAAACGCGCTGACGACGCGATGCAGCAATCCGCCGCCCCTTCAGTTCCTTGTATTTTTTGTTCGAGCCGGCTGGCACTCGTTCCAGCCGCATGACGACGCACACGCGAGCCGGGCGTCTACGACATCACCGCGCTCGCAACGAGCGACGCAATCGCCACGGGTAGCGCGAACAGCGCCGACAGCGCCATCCTTTTCAAGATTCGAGCGCGCGCCACCTCGCGCGAGCCGCGTGCTCGGCGCGACTGAAATTCGAGCAGCAGCAGCCCCTGACCATGTCGTGCGCCGGCCCAAAGGCCGGACGCGGTGCTGAAGACGAGGTAGACGAGAATCCAGACGAAGCAAATCCTCGAGAAGATAAGAAGCGCGACGTTCATGGCGGCGATGCTCCGTTTTCGGCGAGATACCGCGCATCAGATGGCGCGCGGTTCGATGCCGATAGCGTACATTGCAATGCAGCATGCCGGACATGACAATTGATCCGACGATTCCGCCAACCGGTTACCGCACGTTTCCTCCGCGTGGCGCGCGACGCGAAGCGCCACGCGCGTGCAACAATGTTCGCACTGCTTCGCAATGTTCGAAGCCAGGCCACACGGATCGTCTTGCGGATCCACGACTCGAACGACGGCGACTGACATTCACCGTACGTGCAGTTCGACCCGTGATGAATAAAAAGGCCTGCGTGCCACACGGCACGCAGGCAAAATTCCGAGGAGAGTTCCGGGGTGAACGCGTCTCCTCGAAAGGCCAGACAAAAGCGTAACGTCGAATCGACCGTTTCAAAACGAGATGGCGGCTTCGACCACGATCATGGCCGAATGAAAATGTATCGATGCACGCGCACGCGTTTCTCGACGGGTATTGCGCCGTCACGCCCGATTCGCTTTCCGTAATTGGCGGATTGCTTCGGTGTTTTGGCCGACGAGCGCAATCTCGACTAGCCATGATGAGATGCGTGCTGACGGACATCCACCGTTCGTTCATCGACATAGCCGGCACGTCATCGCCGTGAGCGATTCGCCTCGAACGCGCAACGATGCCGGTGCACTTCGACAGACTTCCAGGAGCCTATCCGTCATGCTTCCGCTGGACACTTTCTTGCGCGTCGTCGACGCAACCCCGCTCGTTGCGATCGACCTGATCATCTCGAACGGCGATGGCGCGTATCTACTCGGTCACCGTGTCAATCGTCCCGCACAGGGTTTCTGGTTCGTGCCGGGCGGCCGGATCCGCAAGAACGAGCGTCTCGACGATGCGTTCAATCGTATCGCGCGCGACGAACTCGGATGTAGCGGTCTGGAACGTGCCGATGCCGAACTGATCGGCATCTATGATCATCTCTATGAAGACAACTTTGGCGGCGAACCGGGTATCTCGACGCACTATGTGGTGATGGGATACAAGCTCCGCGGCAAGTTCGACCTCGTGTCGCTGCCGAACGCCCAGCACACTGCCTACCGATGGGCGACCGCCGACGAGATCGTCGCCGATCAAACGGTCCATTCGAATACGCGAACCTACTTCGGCACGTCCGCCTGAAATCGGGCGAGCGCTGCTCCGGCGGACAAATCGACTACCCGACGCCGGTCGTTAGCCCGGCGCGGGCATCAAAGCGACGATGTACCGTTGCGAATGTCCGAGCCGCCAACCGACGCGAACATTCTGTCCCGAGCGGCCGCGCGATACTCCGTCGGCGACATCGACAGATGCTGGCGGAAAAGCTTGGCCAGCCGGTCTCCGCTGCCGAGACCGACCCGCCGCGCGACCTTGTCGGCGGGCAAATCCGTCTCGACCAGCATGGAGCACGCCTTTTCGAGCCGCACCCGCAGCACGAATTCGGTTGGCGTCACGCCGATTTCGTTCTTGAAGCGCCGCAGGAAATTCCGCTCGCTCATCGCAGCGGCCTGCGCTGCATTGGCGATCGAGATGCGATTCGCACTGTTCGCCCGAAGATGCTGAGCGGCCGCGCGAATCAATTCACTGGCTCGCGCCTCCTGCGCCCCGAACAGGACGCTCGCAAATTTCCTGTTCGCCCCCGGCATCATGTATGAGACGATCTCTTGCGCGACTTCGTAGCCGGCGTCACGCACGACGATCGACAACGCGGCCGCAAACATGCCTTCACCATCGTCGTCGGATGGCCCCGATTCGCCCATACCGCCAACGGCAAGCGCCGCTTGCGGTACGACTTCCGGAACTTTCTGGTTCAGGCGAATCGCCGTCAGCATTTCGGCGCCGGCATTGTCGCCCTTGACCACGCGAGCGCGCTGATGGGCATGCTGCAACCAGCTGATGAACGCATCGTCGAGGCCGCCTGCCCGCCCCTGTCCACCGAGCACGAACATTGCCTGCACACTGCTCGCATCGAGCGGGCGAGCCGCTTCCGTCCAGATCTGTACCCCCGACGACGAACGAACAGCGCCGCCGTGACTGGAATAGAGCCGCAATTCATAGCGATCGGCAAACGCGACGTTCACGCCTTCGAGCTGATTTGCAAGCTCGAATACTGCGGCCAGCCTGCCCATTTGCATGATCGAAAATCCGTCGAGCAGCAGGATGATGACGCTGTCCCGCCGACGACCGACGCTTCTTCCCCGGTCACCACTCACTCTGAACCCCGTAGTCGTTTCGTTCGGCGCTATTTGCATCATCCCGGCCTCTTAACAATTTTTTGCATTTTCTGCAGCGCATCATATGCGGCTAAATCGTCGGCCGTTCCGTCGGTGTCCGATCTCGCCTCATTGTTGACGGAATCGGTCAAGGCGATGATATGGAACCAATTATTTGTTGATAATCAGGAATAGGGATGGGTGTGACGGCACAAAGTCGCGAAGATTTGATCCAGGTCAAAGACGTAACATTTTTGCAACACAACAAACAGCGCATGTTTCAGCAGAAGATAGAGCATGCGCTCAATTCCTTACAAAACCTGACAATGTTGGTCACCAGGAATGACCCCGTTCGCACGTCCGCCACCGCAATAGTCGGAGTGGAGGGGAAGGGACAAAAATATGCGCAATGCATCCTTCTGCGGGAGAGGATATTACCCCGCAAACTCAGTCACTCATGCGCGATACGAAAAAATCATGATGGCAAGCATTTTAACGTTTGCCTATATTAAGCAAATTCTTCTATATGCATTCAAATTCTTATTTATCGATGATAGCCGAATTTCATCAGATAAATCAGCACCGGCGGGAAGGCTCGAATATTTCGTAACATCGAACCCCACGTGCGCCACGTCCTGCGCGTCACATCACCAATGCCATCGGTTTCTGCAACATGCGATTCTGCCGCCGGCCGATCGTGATACTTGCCCGGTCGTCGATCGTACGAAGCGCATTCCGCCACTGAAACGGGACTTCGTTCCGGTCGTGGCGGGGCCGGTGCGAGACATACACCGTTCACCTGCGGGACGCGTGCGCTCGTCAGCGCCGTGGACGATGCGCGTCGCAGCTCCAGAACGGCGTCCGGTGGCGCATGCGGCCACACATGACTCGGAGATTTCCGCCTTGCCAACCAGTAAGGAAAACGAATCTTTATGTGCGTGATCGTACGACGTGCACATCGACATCCGGCGCACGGCGGCACCCTCCCCCACCGATCAGTTTCAGAAATCGAATTCCTGCCGGCATGACTTCAATCGCGATGATTGCTCTCGCTGTAAAGCGTCGTCGAACAGGCTTTGCGCACGCCATTCAATCTGACGGTCGATCCGCACATCGATCTCACGCATCGTGCAGCGATTATCGGTTCGCCATCGCTTTCGAATTCTCCGGTCATTGATTCAAGCGTCTGCGACGCCCATAGCCGGAATTTTCCGATGTGACACGCAGCTTGAAAACGCCTTCTTTCCCGGATGACGCCGTCCGCGGAGCAACCATGAGTTAATATCGCAGCGCCTGTAGACCAAGCCGCCTCGGACATGAGCGTGTCTGCACCGCCATCACTCGCTGCGGTTTCCTTAACGGCCCGATTCCGCACACGTCTCGTTCCGGATCTTTCGATACGCCTCGGCACGGTTTCTCGAAGAGTCCACACATACCCCGGACGATGAGGCCGCACGACAAACGAGAGTGCCGACTCCGCGCCGGCTGCCTCTGACTCCTCAATAATAAAATCGAAAACCGCTTCAAAAAATCTACGAAGTCCGATCAAATCAAATCATTGGCGCATCGCGCCTATATTAACCCGTTGTATTTTCATTAACCCATCGAAAAAGAGCACCCTCCGTTATTTTTTAGAGGCACCTCTCCTTTTTAATTTCGCACTAGAAATCTCTCGATGTGGTCGCTTCCGTTCATTTGAACGCAGGCATGCTTGCAAAAAGGAGCGACCATGAAACACGCATTTTTTCCTGTCCTTGCGATCGCGTCGGTCGCGATGGCCGGCGTAGCCCACGCGCAGTCGAGCGTGATGCTGTACGGGACGATCGACACGTCGCTCACGTACGTGCGCAACGCCGGCGGCGGAAAGAACCTTTGGGCGCTAGGCAACAGCTGCGCCGGCAATCTGTCGGGCAGTCGTCGGGGCTCAAGGGTTCGGAAGATCCCGGTGGCGGCCTGGCGGCGATTTTCCAGCTGGAAAACGGCTTCAATCCGAGTACGGGCGGCCTCGGCCAGGGCAGCCGCATTTTCGGCCGCCAAGCCTATGTCGGGTTGACCAGCAACCGGTATGGCTCGCTCACGCTCCGTCGCCAATACGATCCGCTGATCGACCTCGTGCAGCCGATTACCGCGGACGGCGCCGGCGGTTCGATACCGGCGCAGGCGTCGATCGGTTCATACGGCTACAACGGCACGAAAAAGCAGGCCCTCGTCAATCTGGGACTGCGTCATCGGTTCTAATCGTCACTTCGGAGCGCCGGCAGGTCCGGCGGCCGCCGTGGATACTTGTGACGGCCGACGGCCGACTGCCGACCGCCGCTGCGCTCGACAAACCGGCCGTGCTCGCCAGCAACGGCCGCCTTGCGGATATCGCGGCATGACTCCGCGGGCGCGCATGCGGCGTTCGTCCAGGCGGTACGGGAGCCGCTCGATGCGCCGGACCTGCACGCGGTCGAGCGGCTGACCGCGTTGCTGAAACACATCGGCATCGCCGATGCGTCGAAACATACGCCGTTCAACGCCGAACCAGATATGGATATACCCGAACCTGCATAACCGTCACCGGCGCGCCGCCGACGGCGTGAACCGCCGCAACCGCCACACCCGCCGCATCGTCGACACCAACGCCGCATCGTCACCCGCCGCAGCTGACCCGGCCTGCCCAACTTCCCGCTTGCGCCGTTTCGGATCGAGTCCGGTGCCGCCGCTACGCCGCCGCGCCGCATGCCGCTCGATGATCCGCTGCAGCAGGCAGAACACGCACAGCAGCGCGCCGATCACGATCCGCGTCCACCACGAGCTCAGCGTGCCGTCGAACGTGATCAGCACCTGGATCGTGCCGAGGATGCCGACGCCGAACACCGAGCCGATCACGTACCCCACCCCACCAGTGAGCAGCGTGCCGCCGATCACGGTCGCGGCGATCGCATCGAGTTCCATTCCCTGCGCCTGCAGCCCGTAGCCGGACAGCACGTACAGCGTGAACACCACGCCGCCGAGCGCCGAACAGAAGCCGCTCAGCGCATACACGCCGACCTTCGTGCGCGCGACCGGCAGCCCCATCAGCAGCGCCGAGCGCTCGTTGCCGCCGATCGCATACACGTTGCGGCCGAAGCGCGTGAAATGCGCGACGTAGATCGCGGCGGCCAGCGTCGCGAGCGCGATCAGCGCGCCCGCGCTCAGCGTCCCGCCACCGACCGGCACGCTGATGCCCGCGAGCGCATGAAAGGTCGGCTCGTTGATCGTGATCGACTGCGTCGTGATCAGGAAGCACGCGCCGCGCGCGAGAAACATCCCGGCCAGCGTGACGATGAACGGCTGCAGCCGGAAGTAATGAATCAGCGCGCCCATCGCCGCGCCGTACAACGCGCCGAACACGAGCACGAGCGGCACGATCGCCCAGACGGGCCAGTGCAATCGTTCGGCGCCGACCGCGCAGAAGATCGTTGTCAGCGCAACGACAGAGCCGACCGACAGGTCGATGCCGCCCGACACAATCACGAACGTCATCCCGATCGCGACGATCAGCAGGAAGGCGTTGTCGACGAGCAGCCCGGTCAGCACCTGCATCGAGAAGAAACCCGTATACATCACGGATCCGAAGCCGAACAGCGCGGCGAACAGCACGATCGTCACGACGATCGGCAGCGTGCGCGGGTCGGCGAGCCGTGCGAGGAATCGGTTCATCGCGGCGTCGCTCCGGTGGTGGCGCGCGAACGCGCGGAAGGCAGCAGCCGCGACGCGCGCCGGACGACCAGCGCGCGCGCCGCGTCCGACTGGATCAGCGTCACGACGATCACGACCATCGCCTTCACGACGAGCGTCGCCTCCGGCGGCACGCCGATCGAATAGGTCGTGTAGGTGAGCGTCTGGATGATCAGCGCGCCGAGCACGGAGCCGGCGAGGCTGAAGCGGCCGCCGAGCAGCGACGTGCCGCCGAGCGTCACCGCGAGGATCGCGTCGAGCTCGAGCAACAGCCCCGCGTTGTTGCCGTCGGCGCTGCGCACGTTCGAGCTGGCGAGGATGCCGGCGAGCGCCGACATCACGCCGGAACACAGATACACGCCGAACACGACCGCCCCCGCGCGCAAGCCCACGAGCCGCGTCGCGATCGGATTCACGCCGATCGCGCGGATGAACAGGCCGAGCGCCGTGCGGTTCACCAGCAGCGCGCTCGCCGCGATCGTCGCGAGCGCGATCCAGACCGCGCACGGCACGGCCGCGAGATAGCCGCCGCCGAGTGCGAGGTAGCCGGGCGCGCCGATCGGGATGATCTGCCCGCCGGTCAGCAGCTGCGCGATACCGCGTCCGGCGACCATCAGGATCAGCGTCGCGATGATCGGCTGCATCCCGACGAACGCGACGAGCACGCCGTTCCATGCGCCGGCGAGCAACCCGACGCCGAGCGCGGCGGCAAGCGCCGTGCCGACCCGCGCCGGATCGCCGTCGAGCACGATCGCCGCGGCAGCGCCCGCGATCGCGACGATCGCACCGACCGAGATGTCGATCCCGCGCGTCGCGATCACGAGCGTCATGCCGAGCGACACGATCACGAGCGGCGCCGCGCGAGTCAGGATGTCGACCGGCGCGCCGAACAGGTGACCGTCGAGCAGCGCGATCGACAGGAAGCCCGGCCGATGCGCGACGTCGAGCGCGAACAGCAGCGCGAGCGTCAGCACCGGCCACACGAGCGGATGACGAAGCAAGGCACGGAGCCGCATCATGACCGGCCTCCCGCAATCAGTTGATACACGTGTTCCTCCGACGCGTCGGCACCGGTCAGTTCGGCGACCTTGCGGCGGTCGCGCAGCACCGCGATCCGGTGGCTCACGCGCACCACTTCGCTGATCTCCGATGAGATGAATAGGATCGCGAGCCCTTGCGCGCACAGCGCGAGCACGCGCTCCATGATGTCGAATTTCGCGGCGACGTCGATGCCGCGCGTCGGCTCGTCGAGGATCAGCAGCTTCGGCTCCGTCGCGAGCCAGCGCGCGAGCAGCACCTTCTGCTGGTTGCCGCCCGACAGCAGCCCGATCGGCTGCTCCGCGTCGCGCGCCTTGATGCCGAGCCGCGCGATGTACGTGTCGGCGAGCTCGCGCTGGCGCGCACGGCTGATCAGCCGCCACCAGCCGCGCCGCGCCTGCAGCGCGAGGACGATGTTCTCGCGGATCGACAGCGCGGCGACGATGCCCTCCTTCTTGCGATCCTCCGGGCAATACGCGATCCCGTTGCGGACCGCGTCGTGCGGCGACGCGAGCCGCTTGCGCGCGCCGTCGATCTCGATCGCACCGGTGTCGGTGCGCTCGGCCGCGAACGCAAGCCGCGCGGTCTCCGTGCGCCCCGAGCCGAGCAGCCCGGCCAGCCCGACGATTTCGCCGGGCCGCACGTCGAGATCGAGCGGGCTCATCATCCCGCGCCGGCCGACCTGCCGCATCGACAGGAACGGCGCGGCCGCATCGGCATCGCGCTGCACGGCCGCCGCGCCCGCCTGCAGCGTGCCGGACATCGGCTCGCGGCCGGTCATCTTCGCGACCAGCAGATCGACCGGCAGGTCGCGCGCGAGGTACTCGCCCTCGCGCTCACCGTTGCGCATCACGGTGATCCGGTCGGACACCGCGTAGGTCTGTTCGAGAAAGTGCGTGAC
The DNA here is from genome assembly GCF_024656005.1 of Burkholderia sp. SCN-KJ. Classification (NCBI taxonomy): domain Bacteria; kingdom Pseudomonadati; phylum Pseudomonadota; class Betaproteobacteria; order Burkholderiales; family Burkholderiaceae; genus Burkholderia; species Burkholderia sp. SCN-KJ. The sequence goes on along the minus strand of NZ_JANKOG010000035.1, from coordinate 19,615 downwards.
GAACAGGATCGCGATGCCCGACGCCTTCAGCCGGCGCAGCACGTCGAACAGCCGCGCGACCTCGCCGTCGTCGAGGCTCGACGTCGGTTCGTCGAGAATCAGCACGCGCGCGTCGACCGACACGGCCCGCGCAATCGCGACCATCTGCTGCACGGCGATCGGATACGCGTCGAGCGAACGCGTGACGTCGAGCGACAGGTCGAGCTCGGCGAGCGCATCGCGTGCCCGCGCGTGGATCGTCTTCCAGTCGATCGCGCCGCGCCGCATCGGCTGCCGACCCGCGAAGATGTTCTCCGCGACCGACAGGTTCGCGCACAGGTTCACTTCCTGGTACAGCGTCTGGATCCCGGCCGCCTCGGCCTCGCGCGGCGCGGCGAAACTCACCGGCGCGCCGCCGACACGAATCTCGCCCGCGTCGTGCGCGTGCACGCCGGTCAGCACGTTGATCAACGTCGACTTGCCGGCGCCGTTCTGGCCCATCAGCGCGTGGATCTCGCCCGGAAACAGCCGGAAGTTCACGCGCTGCAGCGCGTGGACACCCGGAAACGCCTTGTCGATGCCGATCATCTCGACCACCGGCGGACTCGTCATGGATCGCCCTCGATTCGAAGCGGCGGCCGGACGGCGGCGAACGCGCCGCCGTCCGCGTGCGCCGGGATTCAATACTTGCGGGTCGGCAGCACCTGCGCGGCGACGCTCATCGGGAACACCGTCTCGTTCGTGACGATGCGCTTCGGCAGCTGCTTGCCGGCGACCACGTCCTTCACCGCGGTCATCAGCTGCGGGCCGAGCAGCGGGCTGCATTCGACGTCGACGTTGATCTTGCCGGCGACCATCGCCTGGAAGCCGCCCTTGGTCGCATCGAACGACACGACGCTCACGTCCTTGCCGGGCTTGATGCCGGCTTCTTCCATCGCCTGGATCGCGCCGAGCGCCATGTCGTCGTTGTGCGCGTAGACGACGTTGATCTGCTTGCCGTAGGTCTTCGCGAACGCTTCCATCACCTGCTTGCCGCCGGCGAGCGTGAAGTCGCCGCTTTGCGACGCGATCACCTTGAACTTCGGATTGTTCTTGATCACTTCGAGCAGGCCCGCGCGGCGGTCGTTGGCGGGCGCCGAGCCGACCGTGCCCTGCAGCTCGACGATGTTGACCGGGCCCGCGTCGTTCCTGTAGCGCTCTTCCAGCCAGTGGCCCGCGCGCCGCCCTTCCTCGAGGAAGTCCGAACCGATCATCGTCACGTACAGCGACGGATCCTTCACGTCGACGCCGCGATCGGTCAGGATCACCGGGATACGGGCCGCCTTCGCTTCGGTCAGCACCGGCTCCCAGCCCGACTCGACGACCGGCGAGAACGCGATCACGTCGACCTTCTGCGCGATGAACGAGCGGATCGCGCGGATCTGGTTCTCCTGCTTCTGCTGCGCGTCCGAGAATTTCAGGTTGATGCCGGCCTCCTTCGCCGCGCCCTTCACCGACACGGTGTTCGCGGTGCGCCACGCGCTTTCCGCGCCGACCTGCGAGAACCCGAGCGTGATCGGCTTTTGCTGCGCGTGCGCGCCGGTGGCCAGCACCGTCGCCGCGGCGACGATCGCGCCGGCCGCCAGCTTCCTGATGAATGTCATGGTCCGTCTCCGATGGTGTCGTTGTATGCCGCGGCGCCGGCCTGGCGCGGTGCCATGTCGTGCTGTTGTGGTTCTGCGTGGCACGGGCGCGGTTCGGGGCGATGCGGCCCGGCCGTTGCGGCCGGCCCGAGATGTACGCCCCGGATCAGTCTAGGAACAAGTCCGATAACCTTCCAATGAAATATTGGATTGAAGCGATATCGGTATCGGCATACGTATAAACACCTAAGCGGGCGGGGCGGCGTCGTCAAATGAGCTCGGGGCAATCAACGAGCACGCCACAGGGATTGTTTTTCTCCATGATCGGTCGGCGCAACGGTAACGGCATGGCGCCGAAAGCACGGCGCACGCTTCTTGCTGTCACGCTCCGAATCGCGCGAACGACAAGGAGAAGACGATGCCAGCAGCAGCGACGAGCGGGACCCGCACCGCCGATGCGCGGATCGACCGCGCGCGTCGATCGACGCATCGCAGCATGAAGACGCGCACGCCCCGCGCGGCACCTCCGGACGCAGACGTGACCGCCGCGCCGCTGCGCCACGTCGACGACCGGCGCCCCGGCTACACGCGCCGGCGGCTGCGCAACGGCTTCGCGTACTACGCGCCGGACGGCACGCGGATCCGCGACGCCGACGAGATCGCCCGCATCAACGCGCTCGCGATTCCGCCCGCTTACACCGACGTGTGGATCTGCACGGATCCGCGCGGCCATTTGCAGGCGACGGGGCGCGACGCGCGCGGACGCAAGCAGTATCGTTATCACCCGCAGTGGCGCGCGACACGCGACGCGAACAAGTACGCACGAATGGCTGAATTCGCCCGCGCGCTGCCGCGCATTCGCGCACGGGTCGCGCGCGATCTCGCGCTGCCCGGCATGCCGCGCGCGAAGATCGTCGCGACGGTCGTCCGGCTGCTCGACACGACGCTCGCGCGGATCGGCAACGCCGAGTATGCGCGCGAGAACGCGTCGTACGGGCTGACGACGCTGCGCAAGCGCCACGTGACGATCGGTCCGGGACAGGTGCGGCTGCGCTTCACGGGCAAGAGCGGGATCGAGCACGACGTGACGGTCGACGACCCGCGCGTCGGCCGCATCGTGCGCCGTTGCGCGGAGCTGCCGGGACACGAGCTGTTCCAGTATCTGGACGAAGACGGCACGCGCCATTCGGTCGGCTCGTGCGACGTGAACGACTATCTGCGCGACGCAGCGGGCGCGGCATTCACGGCCAAGGATTACCGGACGTGGGCAGGCAGCGTGCAGGCGCTGGCGTTGCTGCGGCGCATCCCGCAGCAGGACGTCGCGCACGCCAGCAAGCAGATCGTCGAAACGGTGCGCACCGTCGCCGAGGTCTTGCGCAACACGCCGGCCGTGTGCCGGCGCTGCTACATTCATCCGGTGGTGCTCGATACGTTCGAGGCCGGGATGCTCGCGGCGCTGCAGGTGCGCCGCACGCCGAGGGGGCTGCGCGTCGACGAAGCGGCGTTCGCGGCGTTGCTCGAGCAGGCGGCAAGGCAAGCGGGCAAGCGGTCGAACCCGTAAGGCCCACCGGCATGCCGCCCGCTGCCGCTCAGCGCGCGATCGAATTCGCAGTACTGCGAAAGATCAGCGGACGCTCGTCCTCCCGCCCTACCCGCCGTGCGAACTGCACGACCTGTTCGACCCGGCCGTGATGTTCGGACTTCGCGCAGACCGGATCGGCCTGCGCCGGATCGCCGGCCAGCATGTATGCCTGGCAGCGGCACCCGGCGTGATCCGTGTGACGCTCGTCGCAGGTGCGGCACGGATCGCGCATCCACCCGTCGCCGCGAAACGCGTTGAATGCGTCGCTGTCGTACCAGATGTCCTTCAGCGACCGGTCGCGCACGTTCGGCAGCGCGAGGCCCGGCAACCCGCGCGCGGCATGGCACGGCAGCGCGGTGCCGTCCGGTGCGACGCCGAGGAACACCGAGCCCCAGCCGTTCATGCAGGCCTTCGGCCGCTGCTCGAAGTAGTCGGGCACGACGAACAGAATCTTGCACCGTTCGCCGACGAGCTTCCGGTAGCGGTTGACCGTTTCCTCCGCTTCGCGCAGCTGTTCGGCGGTCGGCATCAGCTGGTCGCGATTCAGCATCGCCCAGCCGTAGTACTGCGTGTTGGCAAGCTCGAGAAAATCCGCGCCGAGGTCGAGCGCCATCTCGATGATCTGGCCGACGTGCGGCAGGTTGTACCGGTGCAGCACGCAGTTCAGCACCATCGGATAGCCATGCGACTTGATCAGTCGCCCGACGCCGCGCTTGAGGTCGAAGGTGCGCGTGCTGGTCAGGAAGTCGTTCAGCTCGCGCGTCGAATCCTGCAGCGACAGCTGGACATGATCGAGGCCGGCCGCCTTGAGCCGGCCGATGCGCGCGGCATTCAGGCCCACGCCCGACGTGATCAGGTTGGTATAGAAACCCAGCGACCGCGCATGCTCGACCAGCACCTCCAGATCGTCGCGCTGCAGCGGTTCGCCGCCGGAAAAACCGATCTGCGCGGCGCCGAGCGCGCGCGCGTCGCTGATCACCGTGCGCCACGCGTCGGTGTCGAGCTCCGCGCCGTGCGTCGCGAAGTCGACCGGGTTGTAGCAGAACGCGCAGTGCAGCGGACAGCGGTACGTGAGCTCGGCGAGCATCCACAGCGGCGCGCTCGGGCGGTTCGGAGGCGGTGTCATGTCCATGTCAGTCGAGCCAGCCGCGCAGTCGCGCATGATCGAGGAAGCGATAGACGTCCGACGCGAGATCCGACGTGCTGAACAGCCGCTCGAGCTCGTCGATGATGTCGTCGAGCTCGCGCGTGCCGTCGCAGCGCGCGAGGATCTCGCCCGCGCTCGGGTTGAGCCGGACCATGCCTTCCGGATACAGGAGCACGTACGCATCCTGGGCCGCCTCCCACTGCAGGCGGTACATGCCCCTCAGCGCGGGGCGCAGCGGCACGCCGCTGACGGCTTCGTTGGAGTTCATGCGGGGTACGCCTTTTCAATCGCATCGAGAATCGACCACAGCACATCCAGCTTGAACGACAGGATGTCGAGCGCGCGCCGTTGCGCGTCCGGTGTCGTGAAATGGCTCAGCGTCACCGCGAGCCCGTGTTCGACGTCGCGCTGCGCGAGCGGCACGCGGCTGCGGAAATACTGCAGCCCGTCCGCCTCGATCCACGGATAGTGGGACGGCCAGCCCGCGAGCCGGTCGAGGTGGATCTGCGGCGCGAACATCTCGGTCAGCGACGAGCACACGGCCTCCTGCCACGGCGCGTGCCGCGCGAAATTGACGTAGGCGTCGACCGCGAACCGCACGCCGGGCAGCACGTGCGCGAGCGACCACAGCTCCGAGCGCTCGATGCCGACCGCCTCGCCGAGCCGCGCCCAGGCCTCGATCCCGCCTTCCTGGCCGCCGTGACCGTCGTGGTCGAGAATCCGCTCGACCCACAGCCGGCGCGTGTCGCGGTCCGGGCAGTTGGACAGGATCGCTGCGTCCTTCAGCGGAATGCTGACCTGGTAGTAGAAGCGGTTCGCGACCCAGCCGCGGATCTGCGCCGGCGAGCACGCGCCGGTGTTCAAGCGCCGGTTGAACGGATGATGGATGTGGTAGCGCGATTCGAGCGCGCGCAGGCGCGCCTCGAACTCCTGCGCACTCCAGGGCGTCGCGTGCAGCGCCGCGGCGGGAATCGGTGCGTTCATGGTCAGACCTCGAATTGCATGCCGTCGTGGGCGACCTCGATGCCGTGCTCGCGCAACTGCGCGCACTGCGCGGAACCGGGGTCGAGAATCGGATTCGTGTTGTTGATGTGCGTGAGGACCTTGCGCGTGTGCGCCGGCAACTGCCGCAACTGCTCGATCATCCCCGGCCGCGCCGCGTCGCCGCACTGCGCGAGATGTCCCATGTCCGCCGCGTGCTTCGACGACAGGCCGAGGTCGATCATCTCGGTGCCGGTCCAGAAGGTGCCGTCCACCAGCACGAGATCGGCGTCGCGCATCGCGGCGCGCGCGCCGTCGTCGACGTCGGCGAGCCCCGGCGCGTAGAACGCGTGCCGGCCGGTCGCCGTATCTTCGATCAGGAGTGCGATGTTGTCGCCCGGCACGCTCGCCTCGCGGCGCGGCGAATACGGCGGCGGCTTGCTGTCGACCGGCACGGCGGTGAAGCGAAGGCCGCCGGCGCCCGCGATCGCGAACGGCTGGCCCGGCGCGATCGGGTGGACGTCGACCCCGCAGTAGTGGCCGAGCAGCGGCACCAGCGGCAGCCCGGTCGACAGGTCGTCGAGCACCGGTGCGCTCGCGTACAGCGGCAGCGGCGACGTGCGTTCGCGCAGCATCAGCAGACCCGTCACGTGATCGATCTGCGCGTCGCACAGCACGACGGCGACGATCGCGCTGTCGCGGATCGCGCGGGCGGGCTGCAGGTCGGGGGCGGCGCGCAGTTGCGCGAGGATGTCCGGCGACGCGTTCACCAGCACCCAGTCGCTGCCGTCGCCGCTGACGGCGATCGACGATTGCGTGCGCGGCACGATGCCGTCGGTGCCGGCCCGCGCGCGACGGCAGTTGCCGCAGTTGCAGTTCCATTGCGGCAGTCCGCCGCCGGCGCCCGAGCCGAGTATCTTGATCTTCATCTGCGTGTGCTCCGGGTGCCGCCCGCATCGTGTCCGTCGATGCGGGCGGCACTGCGCGCCTCGATCAGCGGTTGGCGATGTACATCGTGATTTCGAAACCGAAACGCAGGTCGGTATAAGCCGGGGTGGTCCACTGCATGATGTGTCTCCTTGTTGAGTTGGTGAGTCGAACAAACCGCATCGATCGAGCGGCCGATACCCATTCAGCAAGGAGCGTGCCGGGGCCGGATTTGCGTCGCGCAGCGGCGTGCGCAGGCGTGCGGCCACCGCCGGGTGGTCACGGCACCGAAATCCTTACGATTGACCGACACTAACATTTCAGAATCCGTCGAGCGACGGTTCACGATGCGCGCGGCCGGTTGAGCAAGTGTTGAATCCTTGAACACCGGGTGTTGCAACCTGACACACCGGTGTGACAGTCGAGGCTTCCGTCAGGGTTCGTCCGGCTCCAGCGCATCCGGCCCGGCGGCCGGCATCTTGCGGTAGATCGTGTTGCGCGACACGCCGAGCGCGCGCGCGGCGGCGGACACGTTGCCGCCATGACGCGCGAGCGCGGCCGCGATCGCGGATGCGGCGACGTCCTGCAACCGTGCATCACCGGCCGCGGCCGCGTTCGCGTTCGCGAACGCGGGCGCATCCGCTGCGAGCTGCTGCGGCGGCGCAGCGGCGCCCTGCGCCACCGCGCCACAGTCGCGCCGCACGTCGTCGAAGAAGTCGTCCGGCAAATGCTCGCAGCGGATCTCGCAGTCGTCGTCGACCATCGCGGACGCGGTGCGCAGCAGGTTCGCGAGCTGCCGGAAGTTGCCCGGCCACGCGCAACGCTCGAACAGCGCCATCACGTCGGGCGCGACGCTCAACGGCCGGCGGCCGGGCCCCGACAGCGTCTCCCGCTGCAGCATCTTCTGGACGACCACCGCGAGGTCCGTGCGGTCGCGCAGCGGCGGCAGCCGTACGACGAGGCCGTTGAGCCGGTAGTACAGGTCCTCGCGAAAGCGGTTCTGCGCGATCATCTCGCGCAGGTCGCGGTGGGTCGCGCAGATGATCGCGATGTCGACGCCGATCGCCTTCGTCGAGCCGAGCGGATTGACGATGCGCTCCTGCAGCACGCGCAGCAGCCGCACCTGCAGCGGATACGGCATGTCGCCGATTTCGTCGAGAAACAGCGTGCCGCCGTTGGCCTGCAGCAGCTTGCCGGTCGCGCCCTTGCGGCGGGCGCCGGTAAACGCGCCCTCCTCATAGCCGAACAGTTCGGATTCGATCAGCGTCTCCGGAATCGACGCGCAGTTGACGGCGACGAACGGCCCGTCGCGGCGCGGCGAGTCGTTGTGGATCGCCTGCGCGAGCAGTTCCTTGCCGGTGCCGGTTTCGCCGGTGATCAGCACCGGAATGTCCTTGCCGATCACCTTGCGGATCTTCGCGATCACCGCCGCGACCTGCGGATCGCCGGTGTCGAGATAGCTGAGGCGCGACAGGCTCGCCGCGCCCTGCGCGGCAGGCGGCCGCGCGGCGGGCGCGGCGCCGTCGTGCACCTCGGCGGGCCGGCTGCCCTCGGGCCGCAACGCGCGCCGGAACTGCACGCGCGCGCAGACCACCGCGCCGTTGCCGAGATTCAGCGCCACGTGCGGCTCGGTGCTCGCGCGCATCCGGTCGATCAGTTGCGCGCTCGTCACGTCGAACAGCGACGCGAGCGTATGCGCGCGCAGCGCGGCAAGCGGCATCCCGAGCTGGAACTGCGCGCTGCGGTTGGCCGACAGGAAGCGGCCGTCCGCGGTGAACGCGACGATCCCTTCCATCAGCGTGCCGAGGAATTCGGGGCGGCCGTGGAACGACACCTGCAGCGTCTCCTGGAAGGTCGTCGTGAACAGGTGGTTCTCGATCATCTGCACCGACATCTTCGCGAGCGCCATCGTGTGCTGGTGATAGCTGCGGTGGTCGCCCGTCACGTCGAGCACGCCGATCGCGTCGCCGTACGGATCGAGAATCGGCACGCTCGAGCAGGTCAGGAAATGGTTCGCGGCCAGGAAGTGCTGGTCGCCGTGCACGACCATCGGACACAGCTCCGCGAGCGCGGTGCCGATCGCGTTGGTGCCCTGCCGGTTCTCGGCCCAGTTCGCGCCGGGGCGCAGCGCGACCCGTTCCGCGCGACGCAGGAAGTCGTCGTCGCCGATCGAATGCAGGATCAGCCCTTCCGCATCGGTCAGCACGATCATGCTCTGCGTATTGACGATCTGCTCGTGCAGCGTCTCCATCACGGGCATCGCATGCACGCACAGCACGCGGTTCTGCTCGCGCTTGAGCGCCAGCGCGGCGCCGGACAGCAGGTCGTAGTCGGGACGTGCCGATGCCTGCAGGCCGAACGTCTCGGACCGCTCATGGGACTTCTGGATCGTCGGCGTCGGCCAGCCGGGCGCATGCGTGGCCCGTGCGTTGGCCGTCGGATGAACGTCATCGCGCATTGTCTCCTCCGGGGATCCTTCCGGTCGTGCCGGACTCTTTGCCCTTGATGCGAGCAAACATCGGGCCACGATGGGATACGCGCACGATCTGGTTTCGTTGCATCGCCGCGCCGACCGAAATTGAAAGGGAAATGAAATGACGGCACTAGCTTGCCGTCGATGCGGCGTGCCGCGCGCGTGGTCCACGTGATAACGTGAAACGCACGCGTGCCGCCACCCGGACGAATCCCTATCTTCATCGCCGGCGCGAATCTGGCTTCATACGGGTCGAGCGCGGCCGCATCGTGCGATTGCCTTTCCCTCTCCGTCTATACCCCGCCGACATGTCGCCATCACGCAGCCAACGCTCCGCCCTCCCCGTGCGCCGCCTGTCCCGCGATGCATGCACGATCGCGTGGACCGAAGCCGGCAACCCGCGCGGCGCGCCGGTCGTCGTGCTGCACGGCGGGCCCGGCAGCGGCAGCCGGCCGGCCGTGCTGCGCCTGTTCGACCTGACGCGCACACGCGTCGTGCTGGTCGACCAGCGCGGCGCGGGTGCGTCGACGCCGCGCGGCGGTCTGCGTCACAACAACACGATGCAACTGATCGGCGATCTCGACGCGCTGCGCGCGCGGCTCGGCATCGCACGCTGGAGCGTCGTCGGCGGGTCGTGGGGCGCGGCGCTCGCGCTCGCCTACGCGGGACGGCATCCGTCGCGCGTCACCGGCGTCGTGCTGCGCGGGTTGTTCCTCACGTCGTCGCGCGAAGTGCGCGGCCTGTTCGTCGGTGCACGCGCACGCGCACCGCGGGCCTGGCAGCGCCTGACGGCCGCCGCCGGCACCGCGCGCGTCGATCGTCTGATCGCCTGCTGCGCGCGGCGTCTCCAGCCGGGCGCCGGCGCGGCGCGGCAGCGCGCGGTCGCGCTCGCATGGAACGCGTATGAAGACGCGATCCTGACCGGGCGGCCGGCGCGCGGCGCGCGGCCGACGCAAGCCGCGATCGACCGGCTGATCGACAAGTACCGGATCCAGGCGCACTACCTGCAACGCCATTGCTGGCTCGGCGAACGCCGCTTGCTGGCGCTCGCGCGGCAGGCCGCGCAAGCCGGCGTGCCGATACATGCAGTGCACGGCACGCGCGACCGCGTGTGCCCGGTCGACAACGTCGATCGACTCGCGCGCGCGGTGCCGGCCGCCATCGTCGAGCGCGTGCCGGCCGGGCATCTCGCGAGCGATGCTGCGCTCGCGCGTGGCGTCGCTCGCGCGGTACGCAAGATGCTCGACGTCACGGCAGCAGCCGCACCGCACTGCGCCGAGCCGCCCGTTCAGTCCCACGCATAGCGCGCGCCGACCCACGCGCCGCGCGGCGCGCCCGGCCCGACGAACTGTTCGTTGACGGCATTGAGCTCGTCGAACGAATGGTTAGGACCATTGAATACGTTCCGGCCGAGCATCCCGAAGCTCGCATAGCGCTTGTCGAGCAGGTTGGTCACCGACGCGAACAGCTGCAGCTGCTTCGTGACCTGCCAGGTCGTGTCGAGGTCGATGAGGAAATAGCCGGGCACCTTGCCATTTTCGTCCTGGTTGTTCTCGTCGCCGCGCGCGAACACGCCGCTGCGATAGGTGATGCGGGTGCCGACGGTCCACTTCGGCGTCGCCGCATAGTCGAGCCTCAGCTTCACGGTGCTCGACGGAATCCCCGGAATGCGGTCGCCGGAGCGGACGACGATGTTGCCGCGTGCATCGGCGCTCGAATTGCTCGCGCTGCTTTCGGTCCACGTCGAGCGGTAGCTGGCGTCGACATAGCTGTAGCTGACGCCGACGCCGACCGGCCCGGGCCGCGTATGACCCGCGAGTTCGAAGCCTTGCCGGCGCGTCTTGCCGACGTTCTGGAAATAGCCGAGCGTGCTCGCGCCGCCGTTGCTGCTGATGAACTGGATGTCGTCGTCGAGCGTCGTGCGGTAGACGGCCGCGCTCCACGTCGTCGCCTGCCCCACCCGGCCGCGCGCGCCCAGCTCGATCGTCTTCGCGATCACGGGCTTCAATGCCGGATCGGCGAGAAAGTCGTTCGGCAACGAGCACGGCGCGGCCGGATCGGCGCACGCGAGCTCGATCGCGGTCGGCGAGCGCATCCCTTCGTTGTACGTCGCATACGCGGTGAAGCCCGGCGCCGGATTCCACGTGATGCCGACGGCCGGATTGAACCGCGCGAACGTATGGCGCGCGGTGAGCAGCGGCTGCAGGCCGCTCACGTCCTCGATCGCCGCGCGCGACACGTTGTAGCGCCCGGCCAGCGTCAGCGACCATTGGCGCGTCAGCGCGAGCGTGTCGTCGAAGTAGACGCCGTAGTTCGCGTTGCGCGTCTTCGCGCGCGTCGTCTGCGTGAAGTCGCCGATGCCGACCGTCGCGCGCGTGGCCGTGAACATCGCATCCTGCGACGATTGCTCGAAGCCCGAGTTCGCGAGATCGGCGGATGCGCCCGCCACGAACTGGTTGTCCATGCCGGCGAGCTTGCCGAGCAGCGTCAGCTGCAGGTTCGCGCCGTAGCTGTCGGTCGCGATCACCGAGCGGGCGTTGGTCGCCTGCACGGTGTCGGTGGCGCCGCTGCCGTCGACGCTGCCGAAATCGTCGGTCACGTTGCTGCTGATGTTGGTGTTGCGATAGTGCCGGTAATAGACGTTGCCGCTCAGCTGCACGTGGTCGCCGAACGAATGGTCGCCCGCCACGGTGACGTACGCGGCGCTGTTGCGGTTCAGGTCGGGATAGGTGTAGGCCTGCGCGCGATTGTCGAGAAACGTGCGCGGAATCGTCTGCGAGCCCTGCAGCGCGTTGTCCGCGCCGCCGGCCGAGATCGACAGCGTCGTATCGGCGTCCGTGTAGCGCAGCTTGCCGAAGTCCTGCCGCACGCGGCTCGCGTTGTGATCGGCCCAGCCGTTGTCGTTCGCGACGTTGCCCGTCACGTAATAGTCGAGGTGGCTGCCGATACGCCCGCCCTGCTCGATCTGCGCGGTCTTGCGTCCCCACGATCCGATCGATACCTGCGCGGCGCCGCCCGGGCTCGTCCTGCCGTTCTTCGTCGTGATCGCGAGCGCGCCGCCGAGCGTGTTGAGGCCGTAGGTCGGATTCGAACCGGGGATCAGCTGCATCGTGTCGATCGCCGCCTGCGGGATCAGATCCCAGTTCACGACGTCGCCGAACGGCTCGTTGACACGCACGCCGTCGACGAACACCGACAGCCCCTGCGGCGTGCCGACGACCGGCGACGCAGTAAAGCCGCGGTAGTTCACATCCGTCTGGTACGGATTGCCCTGTGCCTCGTTGATGTCGACGCTCGAGACGTTCTTCTCGAAGTAGTCGGTCAGCACGCTGTCGTGCTGGCGCGCGAGGTCCTCGCCGCGAATCGTCTGCACGTTGGCCGGCACGCGCGAGAGCGGCGTGCCGATCCCGAGCAGCGGCGTCGTGCCGACGACGACGATCGGCGCGAGCGTCGGCGCATCGGCGTTGCCGGCCGGTTCGACCTGCGCCGACGCGGGCGCGAGCCAGCCGCCGAGCATGCCGCCGAAGCACAGCGTCACGCCCGCGCGCCGTGCGGCGAAGCGGCGCTTCGTCCCATCGGTTTCCTTCATCTCCACGTCTCCTCTTTTTTTGTCGTCGCGTCGTTATATCGTTGTCCGTATCGATGGGTCGGCGCTCATCTCCGCCGACATCGTTCGCTTCATGGCGCCGGCCCGGCAGCGCCGTCCGCCGTCGCGATCGCGACATGCGCGACACGCGCGCGTCCGATCGACGCGATGACGCCGGCCACGGTGCCGAACGGCTCGTTGCGGTCCGCGTGCAGGCTCACGCTCGTCTGCGGGTCGTGCGCGACGCGGCGTGCCAGCACGGCTTCGACCTCGGCCGGCGCGGCCGGCGTGCCGTCGATCCGGACCGCTCCGTGCGCGTCGACGGTCACGGTGACGGTCGACGCACGCAGGTCGCGCGCGGGCGCGGCTGCCTTCGGCAGGTCGACGCGGATCGCATGCGTCATCAGCGGCGCAGCGACCATGAAGATCACCAGCAACACGAGGACGACGTCCACGAGCGGCGTCACGTTGATCTCGCCGAGCGGTTCGCCCGCGTCGGCTTCGCGCTCGTCCGTCCTCATACGGCCGCCCGGCGCACGCCCGCACTGTTTGCTGCCGGCAGCGCGGCATGCACCGGCGCGTCGATCCGGAAGCGACGCTGTTCGGCCAGCGCGATCAGGTCCTGCCCGAACTCGTCGAGCCCGGCCGTCACGGTCTTGAGCTGCCGCAGGAACAGGTTGTAAGCCAGCACCGCCGGAATCGCGACGCCGATCCCGATCCCGGTCGCGACCAGCGCCTGGCCGATCGGCCCCGCGATCGGGACCGGCATCGCGGTTTCTCGCTGCGCGGAATCGTTGCCGGTTCGAACGGCAAGAAGCATGCCGATGCCCGCATCGCCCGGCCGGCGCCGGTCGAAGCCACCACGCGTCGATCCGCAACCGCCGACCTGTTGCAGTTCGTGCCACCGCTGTCGCACCTGTGTCAATTTGGATCAACGGTACGGCGCTCGTGCAGTCGTATGCGCGATCGTCGTTCGGATCGAGCGCGCCGCCGCACGCGCGCGGTCCGTTGCATGCGTGCGTCGCACCGGGTAACGGCGCGCCATCGACTCACACAGTCGACGACGATCGCCGTCCCTGCGCCGCACCGTCGTCCATTCAGGCACGCACGCACGCAGAACCGCCGCGATTGGCCGTGCGCCACGTATCGCATGCGTGCTGCTCCCGTCCGCTCACGGCGTTGTCATGTTTCGCAACACTCGGCCCGCGGCTGTCCCCGAACGCAACACACGCGGATCACCCGCGCCGCGCCGCCCGCGTCGCCACAACGCGCGCAATCGGCCGCTGCGCCTTGCGCGGCAAGGCGCGCGCCGCAGTGGCATGCGATTTGCGTGACTGGCTGCGCACTGGACCCGGATCCCCACCCTGCCGGCCCGGCCATGTGTTGGCCGCGGTGCGACCACAATGACTCAGGAGACAACCATGAAAAAACTCTCGGCTTCGACGAGCCGACTGGCAACGATCGGCATCGCGGCGGCTGCCGCTATCGCCTTGAATCCCGGCCTGGTGGACGCTGCCGCGGATTATCCGGCCGTCACGTACCAGCGGCTCACGGATGCACAACGCGATCCGGGCTGGCTCACCTACTACCGCACGTACAGCGGCCAGGCGCATTCGCCGCTCAAGCAGATCGACGCGTCGAACGTGAAGCAGCTCACGCAGGCGTGGAGCTACAAGTTTCCGGCCGAGCTGAAGCAGGGTTTCGAGGCCACGCCGATCGTCAACGGCCGCTACCTGTTCGTGACCACGCCGAAGGACAACGTGTACGCGTTCGACGCGGCCACCGGCGCGCAGCTGTGGAAATACGAACCGAAGCTCGGCGCGGAATCGTTCAAGACGGCCTGCTGCGACGTCGTGAACCGCGGCGTCGCGCTGTACGGCAAGAACGTCTACGTCGCGATGCTGAGCGGCGAGGTGGCCGCGCTCGACGCGCAGACCGGCGCGCTCGTGTGGAAGAAGCAGATGTTCGAACCGGGGCTCGGCTACGCGTTCTCGCTCGCCCCGCTCGCGCTCGACGGCGCGATCGTGGTCGGCAGTTCGGGCGGCGAATACGGCGCACGCGGCTTCATCGCGGCGCTCAGCCCGAACGACGGCACGCTGCTGTGGAAGCGCTACACGATCCCCGGCCAGGGCGAGAAGCACGCCGATACCTGGCCCGACGGCATGCAGGCGCACGGCGGCGCACCGGCCTGGCTGACCGGCACCTACGACGCGGCGACGCGCACGCTGTACTGGGGCGTCGGCAACCCGGGGCCGTGGCTCGCGGACCTGCGGCCGGGCGACAACCTGTACTCCGATTCGCTGCTCGCGCTGGATCCGAAGAACGGCGACCTCAAGTGGCACTACCAGTACACGAAGCACGACACCTGGGACTACGACGGCGTCAACACGCCGGTGCTCGCGACGATCAAGTACAAGGGCAAGGAACACGACGCGATCGTCCATGCCGACCGCAACGGCTACTTCCACGCGATCGACCGCGACACCGGCAAGCTGATCTATGCGGAGCCGTTCGTGAAGGCCACGTCGGTCACCGGCTACACGGAAGACGGCGCGCCGATCCAGGATCCCGCGAAGTATCCGAAGGTCGGCACGACGATCGACACGTGCCCGAGCTTCCTCGGCGGCAAGAACTGGTGGTCGATGTCGTACGACCCGGTGCGCCATCTCGCGATCGTCCCGGCGCTGCATGCGTGCATGAGCCTGTCGGGCAAGTCGGTCAACTACATGGAAGGGCTGCCGTATCTCGGCGAAGGCTTCGAGATCAAGCCGGAGCCGGGCAGCGAAGGCTACGGCGAACTCCAGGCGATCGACGTGAACACCGGCAAGAAGGTGTGGAGCCACTGGAGCAAGCTGCCGTGGAACGGCGGCGTCGCGACGACCGCGAGCGGCCTCGCGTTCAGCGGCTCGCTCGACGGCCACCTGTACGCGTTCGACGTGTCGACCGGCAAGGTGCTGTGGGAGAGCCCGAAGCTCGCGAGCGGGATCATCGCGCAGCCGTCCGTCTTCGAAGTCGACGGCAAGGAGTACGTAGCAGTGCTCGCCGGTTACGGCGGCGCCAACCCGATCTGGGGCGGCCCGATGGCCAAGGCGGCGGACGACGTGCCGCGCGGCGGCACGCTGTACGTGTTCGCCCTCGACCGCGGCTGATCGACGTCCGTTCAACCGCATCGCACCCGCGCCGCCGGCGCGGGTGCCGCCTCCCTTCTCCTTTTCAACCGAGCGTACGATCATGAACCTCCGACTTTCCCGCCTCGCCGTGGCCTGTGCGCTCGCGGCAGGCACGGCGCTGACCCCGGTGCCGTCCACGGCCGCGACGGCGGTACGCGTCTGCTCGCTGCCCGGCACGCCGACGGCCGCGCTCGACAAGGCCGTCGCCCGCGAGGTGTTCCGCACGGCCGGCATCACGGCCACCTTCTCCGCACACGACGCAGGCGGCAGCGACGACGACGGCGTATCCGCGCACGAACTCGCCGACATCCTCGAACGCGATTGCGACGTGCTCGCCGGCTTCCCGCGCTCGGCCATCGCCGACGCATCCGACACGAAGCTGCTGTTCTCGCAGGGCTACCTGCGCTCGGGCTACGTAAGCGTCACGCGCCGCGACGCCGGCACGCCGGCGGCCGGCCGGGAAATCGTCGCGGCCACCTACGCGAGCCCCGCGCAACTGATCGCGGTGCAGCAGAAGAACGCGCGCTTCGATCTCGAGAACACGTCCGAGCAAACGGTCGACGCGGTCGCCCGCGGCCGCGCGCATCGCGCGATCGTCTGGTATCCGGCGGTCGTCGCATATCAGGCCGCGCATCCGAAACAGGCATTCCGCATCGGCGCGACCTCGTCGCCGTATGCGGAGTGGCAGCTCACGTTTGCGTTCGCGCCGCGCTCGGCCGCGTTGCAGCAGCGGATCGACGCGGCACTCACGCAGATGAAGGACAACGGCCGGCTGGCTGCGCTGACCCGCAAGTGGGCACTGCCCGGCAGCGCGCTCGAAGCGCACGAGTCGCGCACGCCGTCGCGTTTCCTCGACGGCGCGACGGCGAGCGCAGGCCGCGCGCCCGATAGCCTGCTGCGCGCGCGCAACGTGAGCGCAGGCGGCTTCATCCGCGTCGCCGCGAGCACCGGCGACGCCGCGCCGACGTTCGACGCCGTCCAGGTCGCACACGGCAAGGAAATCTACGGCAATGCCTGCGCGAAGTGCCACGGCGCCGACCTCGAAGGCAACACCGCGCCCGCGCTGAGCGGCCCGTCGTTCGCACCGCTGTCGCATTCGCACCTGACGATCGGCGGCGTGTTCGGCTACATGGCGACCAACATGCCGGCGGACCAGCCCGGCAAGCTGAAGGACGAAGACTACGCGGACCTGATGGCCTTCCTGCTCGCGTCGAACGGCTACGTCGCCGGCAAGAGCAAGCTGACGGCCGATACCGCCCACGCATCGACCGCGCCGCTCATCGCCGGTCCCGCCGCGCACAAGGACGCGAGCCAGTAACACCGGGCCAGCGGCTCCGCCACGCGATGCGGGCCGCGCCCTTCCCCACGATTTCATCTTCACCAGGAAACGACCGTGACGCACCCGACCTCCCGCAGAACCTTCATCATCCATACCATCGGCCTGTGCGCGACGCTCGCCGCCGCACGCACGGCACTCGCGGCGCCGCCGCTCGTCGACGAGAACGACGCCGCCGCGAAGACGCTCGGCTATCGCGCGCATGCGTCCAGCGTCGACGCCGCGCAGTTCCCGAAATACCAGGCCGGCCAGCGCTGCGTCAACTGCCGCTTCTACAAGGGCGAAGCGGCGGATGCCGCCGGCACGTGTCCGATGTTCGGCGGCAAGCTGGTCGCGGCGGACGGCTGGTGCAACGTGTATGCGAAGCGCGCGTGACGCGTCGCGCGACGGGATGCCGGCGCGGCACGCACCGGCGCCCGCGGCCGGCATCGACGACGGCGCGCCGCCGCACGCCGTCGCGCATCTGCACGCGCTGATCGCGACCGGCCTGTCGCGCGGCTTCGTCACGCGCGGCGACATCATCGACGCGCTGCCCGACGACGATGCGAGCGACAGCGGCATCGATGCCGCCGCCGCGGTGCTCGCCGAACTCGGCATCGCGGTGTGCGACAGCGCCGATACCGCGAGCGGCTGGACGATCGACCGCTACTTCCGGCCCGCGCCGCCCGCGCGTGCATGGGCCGACGGCGCCGGTACGCTCGCCGCGGCCGACCTGCTCGCGGCGCGCACGACCGACCCGGTCCGGCTGTACCTGCGCGAGATGGGCACGACGCCGCTCCTCACGCGCGACGAGGAATTCGCGTACGCGCAGCGCATCGAACGCGGCCGCGCGGCGTCGGTCGCGGTGCTGTGCGGCGACCCCGATGCACTCGACGCGCTGGTGTCGATCCGCACCGAGATCGCCGAATGCCGGACCGCCGCATCGACCTACGTGATCTTTCTCGCCGACGGCCCGCGCGACGATCGACCGGCGGACAGAGTCGATGCGGACGCTTCGCCCGCCCCCATCGGCGAACCCGCACGCGACGACGAGACGCCACCGGAGGATTCGGCCTGGCGCGACGCCGTCGTGGCACGGCTCGCCCGCATCGACGCGCTCGCCGGCGGCATGCGCGCGGCGCTGCTGTCGGGCGGCACCGCTTCCGCCGCGTATCGCGCGCAAGTCCGCGACGTCGCGGCGCTGCTCGGCACGGTGAGCCTGTCCGCCCGCGCACTCGAACGGATGAGCGAACCGTTGCGCAAGCGCGCATGCCGGCAGCGCGCACTGCGGGGCCGGCTGGCGCGGATGCTGGCCGACGTGGGCGTCCCGCCGTCGTTTGCGCGGTCGACCGACGACGACCACGCGGGCTGGCTCGCGTCGTGCATCGCCGCCCATCCGGCCTGCGGGCCGACGCTGACGCGGCGCGCGGCCGAGTTCGTCGATGCACGCGCCGCGATCGTGCGCGATGCCCCGACGTCGGCGCTGCCGCCCGGCGCGACCGCGTCGCTCGATGCGCGGCTCGCTGCGATCGAGCGCGCGATGCAGCCGGCGAGGACGGGCCTGTTCGACGCGAACCTCCGGCTCGTCGTGTCGATCGCGAAGCGCTATCCCGATCGCGGGCTGCCGTTCGCCGACCTGATCCAGGAAGGCAACATCGGCCTGTTGAAGGCCATCGAGCGCTACGACTACCGGCGCGGTTTCCGCTTCTCGACCTACGCGACCTGGTGGATCCGGCAGGCGATCACGCATGCGCTCGCCGACCTCGGCCGCACGATCCGCGTGCCGACGCATACGGTCGACGCACTGAACAAGCTGTCGCGGCTCGCGCGCGAGCATCGGCAACGCGCGGGCACGGCCGCGACGCCGGCCGAACTGGCCGTCCACATGGGCGAGCCGGTCGACAAGGTGCGCGACCTGATGGCGATCGTGAAGGAGCCGGTGTCGGCGGACTTGCCGGTCTCGCCGGAAGGCGACATGACGTTCGCCGACGTCGCGCCGGACCTGTCGTCGCCGTCGCCCGAAGACGCCGCCGGCGCCGCCCAGTTGCGCCATACGATCGCCGCCGCGATCGACCGGCTACCGCCGCGCGAAGCGACGGTCCTGCGGTTGCGCTACGGACTGCATGCGGACGAAGGCTGCTCGCTGCGCGACATCGGCCGCCAGTTGAACCTGTCCGCCGAACGCGTGCGGCAGATCGAGGCGTCGGCGCTCGCGCGGCTTCGCGCATCCGACGCGCTCGGCGCGCTCCGGTCGTTCATCGCGTAGCGCGGCGTCCGGCCAGCGGCGTGCACGCCGCGCATCGTGTGCCGTGTTGACGCCTGCAACACCTGCTGCTGCATTTCGACGCAACGCGCAGGCCGGCAAGCGCACCGAGTGCCTGGTCTCTTTATGCTTTGCACTGCATATCGATCTACGTGAACCGCACTGCAACGCGCACGCACGCCGCTGCGGCCGAATACCCGCGCGACTGGCATGCAAGTTGCGTTTCAACAGTCAGGCCGCACACCAACGATTTCCACGGAGAACACCTTGACTGCCCTCGTATCGATCCTGCAGGAACACCGAATCTTCGAACCGTCGGCCGACGCGCGCGAGCGCGCCAACATCTCCGGCATGCCGGCCTACCGCGCGCTGGCCGCCGAGGCCGAGCAGGATTACGAAGGCTTCTGGGCGCGTCTCGCGCGCGAGGGCCTCAGCTGGCACAAGCCGTTCACGAAGGTGCTCGACGAGAGCGACGCGCCGTTCTACAAATGGTTCGACGACGGCGAACTCAACGCGTCGTACAACTGCCTCGACCGCCACGTCGAAGCCGGCAACGGCGAGCGCGTCGCC
>NZ_JANKOG010000034.1:0-50669 GCF_024656005.1 Burkholderia sp. SCN-KJ | reverse complement strand
GGGGCGGCGGCGGCGGTGGCGGTGGCGGTGGCGGCCGCGGTGGGGGCGGTTCTGGCGGCGGCGCCGGTGTTGGCGGAGGCCCCGGTGGCGGCGGGTCCGGCGGCGGCTCGGGCGGTGGTTCCGGCGGTGGTTCCGGCGGTGGTTCCGGCGGCGGCTCCGGTGGCGGCGGAGGCAACGGTGGCGGTGGCTCCGGCGGTGGCTCCGGCGGCGGCTCCGGCGGCGGCTCCGGCGGTGGCTCCGGCGGTGGCTCCGGCGGTGGCAGCCATGGTACCGGTGGTCACGGCAACGGCGGTGGCAACGGTAATGGCAACGGTAGCGGCGGCGCTGGCAACGGTGGCGCCAATGGCGTTGGCAATGGCAATGGAAGCGGCAGTGCCGGCGGCAACGGCGGATCGTCCAGTGGCCATGGCCACTGACCGACGCGTCGCCTGCCCCCGACGCGGTCAGAGCATTTCGAGCGCGCGCTTGCTGCGCGGCGGACGGAAGTACCCGTCGAGTTGCGCGCGCTCGTCATCGCTCAACACGAGATCGAGCGCGGCGCGATTGTCGCGCACGTGCTCGATCCGCGACGTCTTCGGAATCGCGAACACGCCCGGCTGCGCAAGCACCCAGGCGAGTGCGACGCGCGTGACCGACACACCGCGCTGTCGCGCGATTTCATCGAGCGGAGAACGCTTCGGCAGCCGTCCGTGATCGACCGGGCTGTAGGCCATCGCCGGCATCCGATGATCGGCGAGCCACGGCAGCAGGTCGAATTCCGGGCCGCGTCGCGCGATGTTGTAGAGAATCTGGTTGGTCGCGCACGCGCCGCCGCCCGCCTCGTCGACGAGCTCGGCCATGTCGGCCGTATCGAAGTTGCTGACGCCCCAGTGGCGGATCTTGCCCGCGCGTCGCAGCGCCTCGAACCCCTCGACCGTCTCCTCGAGCGGCACCGAACCACGCCAGTGCAGCAGGTACAGGTCGAGACGATCAGTACGCAGACGCTTGAGGCTCGCGTCGCACGCGGCGACGACGCCGCGCCGGCTCGCATGATGCGGATACACCTTGCTGACCAGGAACACGTCGTCGCGCAGGCCGGCGAGCGCCTCGCCGACGAGTGCCTCGGTCGCGCCGTCACCGTACATCTCGGCGGTATCGACCAGCGTCATTCCGAGATCGATCCCCTCGCGCAATGCGGCGATCTCGTCCGCCCGGCGCGCTGGCCGCTCGCCCATTTCCCAGGTGCCCAGGCCGAGTTTCGGAATCGTCTCGCCGTCCGGCAGGACGACCGTGGCGATCGTGTCTGTCATGTGCTCCTCGCTGCGGATTCGTGGCCGCGCGCCCGCGGCCGAAGCATCAAATACGACGCATCAGTGTAGTCAATCGGTGCGGCGTCCACCTGTTACACGGCAAAAACCGGCTATAACGGCACCGCATGATGACTTAGAATGGCCGGCACCCTGATCGATACCCATTCCATGAAGGCACCCACGGACGACCGCTGGCAGGACCTGCGCCCCGACCCCGACAACGACACGCCGCTCTACCTGCAGCTCGCCCGCAAGCTCGGCGACGCGATCCACGACAATCGCTGGGCGGCCGGCGAGGCGCTGCCGTCCGAACGCGTGCTGTCCGAAGCGCTCGGCGTGTCGCGCATTACCGCGCGCAAGGCGATCGCGCTGCTCGTCGAGCAGGGCCTGATCCGCCGCACGCAAGGCGCCGGCAACTTCATCCGGCCGCGCTACGAGGATCCGCTGTCGCGGCTGTCGAGCTTCAGCGAGATGCTCGAGCGCCGCGGCTTCAAGCCGAGTTCGCAATGGCTCGAGCGCGAAATCCAGCCGGCGAATCGCGACGAAGTGATCCAGCTCGGCCTGTCGCCGGCCGCCTCCGTTACACGGCTGAAACGCCTGCGCCTCGCCGACGGCATCGTGATGGCCGTCGAGAATTCGACGTTCCCCGCCACGCTGATTCCCGATCCGCAGGCAATCGGCGGTTCGCTGTACAGCTATCTCGAAGCGCGCGGCACGCCGATCGTGCGCGCACTGCAGCATTTCCGCGCGGTCAACGCGACCGACGAGATCGCGCAACAGATGGGCATCGCGCCGCACGACGCGCTGCTGCTGATCACGCGGATCGGTTATACGGCCGACCAGCGCGCGATCGAACTCACCGATACCTACTGCCGCAACGACTACTACGACTTCGTCGTCGAACTGCGCAAGTAACGCCGGCAATACTCACGGCGTACGGCGCCGCCGGCGCTCACAGCCAGCATGCTTCGTCCGTGCCGAGCGGCACGGGCGGCCGCGTGAAGCGCGGCGGTGTCGCCGGCAGGCGTTCGGCCGGACGCACGGCATCGATCGTGCCGAACGGCGACGCGCTCCGGTCGATCCGGTCGCGCACGTCGTCGAACGTGAAATCCGGCGCCCGCAGGCCGTCCGGCACCGTGCCGAACGATTGCAGCCAGCGCCCCGTCTGCGCGAGCGACAGCCGCACGTGCCAGCTCCCCCCTTGGGTCGCACGGCGCGCGAGCGCGATCATCGCGCCGAACGCCGCGAGATAACCCGTCGCATGATCGAGCGCCTGGCATGGCAGATGGCGCGGGCCGTCCGCGTGCGCGGCGTGCTGCTCGTGCCACGCGATACCGCTCGCCGACTGCACGAGACTGTCGAAGCCACGCCGCATCGACCACGGCCCCGCGTGCCCGTATGCGGACACCGACACGCAGACGATGCCGGGTCGCAGCTCCGCCAGCGCCTGCGGCGAAAACCCGCGCGCCGCGAGCGCGCCGGGGCGATAGGCCTGCAGGAATACGTCGGCGTCGCGTGCGAGCGCGCGCAACGTGGCGACGCCGCGCGCCTCGCGCAGGTCGATCCACGTCGAGCGCTTGCCGCGCCCGTTGTCGATCACGAGCGACGCGATGTTCGGCAGGTGCGGGCCGTTGACGAGCAGCGTCTGTGCGCCGTGCGATGCCAGCGTGCGGCCCGCGACCGGCCCCGCGATGATGCGCGTGAGATCGAGCACGCGCACGCCCGCGAGCGGCTGGTCGGGCGCGCCGCGGCCGATCGCCTCGACGGGCGCGTCACCGATCCGCTCGATCTCGAACAGCGGCAGCGACGCGAGCGCCCGTGCCTGGTCGTGCGCCGCCCATTCGTCAGGGGTTCTGATCAATGCCGCGCACAGGCCGGCCTCGGCGAGCGCGGTATCGAGTGCCGCGCCGTCCCACGTGCGGATCGCCGCGGCCACGTCATCGCGCTGCGGGCCGCTGCCGAGCACGTCGAGAATCCCGTGCAGGTGATGCGGAAAGTTCGCATGCAGCTGGATCCAGCGCCCGTCGCGCGTATCGTAGAAGCCCGTCACCGGATGGCGCGGCTCGGGCGGCAGGCCGTCGTCCACGTGCAGGTAGCGTTCGCTGCGAAACGCGACGAGCGCGTCGCGCATCGACACGTCGACGCGCTGCGCGACGCCCGTGCGCAGCCGGTGGCATTCGGCCGCCGCGAGCCCGGCTGCCGCGATCGTCGCCGCGGCGAGCGTGCCGACGTGGAATGCCGACGGCAGCGTCGGGTCCTGCCCCGCCACGGCCGCGCGGGCCAGTGCGCGCGGTTCGCCGTGCGCCAGTTGCCACAAGTGGGTCAATGCGAGTTCGGGGGTCATGGTGGAAGCGCGCCGTGGAGGAGACGCATTCGAGTCTAGAATTCGCGACAGGCGCGATCAATCTTGATTGCGCGAATCAATGCATAACGAATAGTTGTAGCCGGGCCGCGCTTCATGCGCCCCGACAGGAGCGATCGGCATGACGTCCCTCAGCGCGCCGGAAGCCGCCGGCATCCTCGGTGTCAGCGTGAGCACCCTTTACGCGTATGTGAGCCGCGGCCTGCTGCGCTCGCTGCCCGACGGCGCGAGCAAGCGCCGCCGCTACGACGCGGACGAGGTGCGCCTGCTCGCACGCCGCCGCGCCGACGCAAAACGCGCGGGCGGCGTCGCCGAACGCTCGCTCGACTGGGGCGTGCCCGTGCTCGAATCGCGGATCACGCAGATCGCCGACGGGCGCCTGCACTATCGCGGCGCCGATGCGATCGCGCTCGCGAACGACGCGACGCTAGAGGAAACGGCGGCCCGCCTGTGGGATTGTCCGCCCGCGCGGCTCGCTGCGGCAACGCTTGCGTCGACCGGTTTCGACACCGCGCAGTGGGAAGACTGGGCCCGCCGCTGGGCCCATCTCGCGCCGCTCGAGCGCACGCTGGTGCTGCTCCCCGCAGCGGCCGCCTCGCTGCCGCGCCTGTGGGCGCAGGGGCGCGACGCGCAGTTCGACGCGGCCGCGCTGCTGCTGCGCGTGACGACGGCCGCGCTCGCCGGCATCGCGCCGGGCGACGCGCCCGTGCATCGACAGCTCGCCGCCGCGTGGCGGATCCGGCGGCGCGACGAAGCCGACCTGCTGCGCCGCACACTCGTGCTGTGCGCCGATCATGAACTGAACCCGTCGACCTTTGCGGTGCGCTGCATCGCGTCGACCGGCACCCACCTGTTCGGTGCGATCGCGGGCGGGCTCGCGGCGCTGTCGGGCCCGCGCCACGGCGGCGAGACGTTCCGCGCGGGCGCCCTGCTCGACGAAGCCGCGCGGGCCGCCGACCTCGACCGCTACCTCGCGCTGCGCGTCGCACACGACGAACGCGCGGACGGCGCACGCACGGCGCTGTCCGGTTTCGCGCATCCGCTCTATCCCGACGGCGATCCGCGCGCACGCGCATTGCTCGACGCACTGCACGCGACGCTGCCCGCCCGGGCGCCGCTGCGCATGGCCCGCGCGCTCGCCGCGCGCGTCGAGGCGGCGACCGGCCTGCGGCCGTCGATCGATTTCGCGCTCGCGGTGCTGGAGCGCACGCTTGCGCTGCCCGACGGCGCCGCGTTCACGCTGTTCGCGGCCGGCCGCACCGCGGGCTGGATCGCGCACGCACTCGAGCAGTACGCTAGCGGCAAGCTCATCCGGCCCCGCGCGCGCTACGTCGGCAGCGACGCGGCCGCCTGAGCGCGGCCGCCGCGCGATGCGGCGAGCCGCCGCCATGCGCTCGGCGCAGCCTGCACGGCCGGCGCCGCCTGCGGGCCGAACGCGAACACCGCGCCGCCCGCCGCCGCGCTGATCCAAACGCGCATGCCGGGCAGCAGCGCGAGCGTCTCACCGGCATGCAACCAGTGATCGTCGGGCCGGCCCTCGATCGTCACCCACAGACCGCCGTCCGCGACCTGCAACGCGGTGCGATCGACAATCCGCCACCGCCCGGCCGGTTCGCTGCCGTCCATCTCGTAGAGTCGCAGTTCGCGCATGGCCGCCTCCGGGTCGCGTGGGTTCGATGACGCCAGTATTTCGGACAGTGGCAACACGCGGACAGATACGCCTGCAGACACTTTCGACTGAACTGAACCGGTCCGCCGCCGGACAGGCGTGCGGACCGATCCTGCGTGGCACGGCGGCTTTGCCTACAATGGCGGCTGTCTCGCGCCACCGGTCCGTCCCCATGTTCCAACGCCCGCCCGCCGCCGCTCCCGGCGAAAAGAACCTCACCATAATGCTCTGGCTCGTTGCGACGGGCTTCTTCATGCAGACGCTCGATGCGACGATCGTCAACACGGCGCTGCCGTCGATGGCAGTGAGTCTCGGCGAATCGCCGCTGCGGATGCAGTCGGTCGTGATCGCCTACTCGCTGACGATGGCCGTGATGATTCCCGTCTCGGGCTGGCTCGCGGACACGTTCGGCACGCGGCGCGTGTTCTTCAGCGCGATCCTGGTGTTCTCGCTCGGTTCACTGCTGTGCGCGAATGCGCATACGCTGTCGCAGCTCGTCGTGTTCCGCGTCGTGCAGGGGGTGGGCGGCGCGATGCTGCTGCCGGTCGGGCGGCTGGCCGTGCTGCGCACCTTCCCGGCCGAACGCTACCTGCCCGCGCTGTCGTTCGTCGCGGTTCCCGGGCTGATCGGCCCGCTGATCGGGCCGACGCTCGGTGGCTGGCTCGTGAAGATCGCGTCGTGGCACTGGATCTTCCTGATCAACGTGCCGGTGGGCGTCGCCGGCTGCGTCGCGACCTTCTACTCGATGCCCGACGCGCGCAACCCGGCCGTCGGCCGCTTCGACCTGAAGGGCTATCTGCTGCTGACGATCGGGATGGTCGCGATCTCGCTGTCGCTCGACGGGCTCGCCGATCTCGGGATGCAGCACGCGGCCGTGCTCGTGCTGCTGATCCTGAGCCTCGCGTGCTTCGTCGCGTACGGGCTGTACGCGGTGCGCGCGCCGCAGCCGATCTTCTCGCTCGAGCTGTTCAAGATCCATACGTTCAGCGTCGGCCTGCTCGGCAACCTGTTCGCGCGGATCGGCAGCGGCGCGATGCCGTACCTGATCCCGCTGCTGCTGCAGGTGAGCCTGGGCTATTCGGCATTCGAGGCCGGGCTGATGATGCTGCCGGTCGCGGCGGCCGGGATGTTCTCGAAACGGATCATCACGCGCCTGATCACGCAGCACGGCTACCGCAAGGTGCTGCTCGCGAACACGATCATGGTCGGGGTGATGATGGCGAGCTTCGCGCTGATGCGCGACACGGTGCCGGTGTGGGTGAAGGTCGTCCATCTCGCGCTGTTCGGCGGCTTCAACTCGATGCAGTTCACCGCGATGAACACGCTGACGCTGAAGGATCTCGGCACCGGCGGCGCGAGCAGCGGCAACAGCCTGTTCTCGCTCGTGCAGATGCTGTCGATGAGCCTCGGCGTCACGGTCGCGGGCGCGCTGCTGGCCACCTTCACCGGGATGCTGCGCACGGCGACGCCGAGCAACA
Source organism: Burkholderia sp. SCN-KJ (assembly GCF_024656005.1). Lineage (NCBI taxonomy): Bacteria > Pseudomonadati > Pseudomonadota > Betaproteobacteria > Burkholderiales > Burkholderiaceae > Burkholderia > Burkholderia sp. SCN-KJ. Next base: position 43,871 of record NZ_JANKOG010000034.1, on the reverse strand, counting down.
CGCTGCCCGCGTTCCATGCGACCTTCATCTGTGTCGGGATCATCACGGCCGCGTCCGCGTGGATCTTCGCGCAACTCGCGCCCGACATCCGCGGCGGCACGCAGCACAAGACCGATCCGTCCGAACGCGCGTGACGCACGGCGCGCGCCGCCGCAATCGCCACGGCGGCGCGCCGCGCACCATGTCGGTGCAGCACGGCTGCACCGCGCGCGCCCTGCCGGCCGCGACGGCCCGCCGCACGGGGCACGATGCCGTGCATGCTTCTTGCTCGCCTATTCTGTAGGTAAACTGGCAGTCTTCCTTCGGCCGACATCATGAGCATGATCGACATCGATCCACCCGGCTTCCAGCCGCCCCGCCCCGTCGCCGGCGACGACGGGAAGCGGCGCACCGTGCTGTACGGCGCATACACCGTGTTCAGCGTGTTCCAGCCCGTTTTCTCGGTGTCGCACCGCCGCGCGATCGGCTATCACGCGTCGCTGCGCGCGCACGACGAGGACAGCCGCCAGGTCGCGTCGCACGAGGTGTTCACGCAGGCGGCGCGGCGCGGCGACCTGCTCGAACTCGGCCGGCTCGCCGAATCGCTGCATCTCGGCAACTTCCACGCGTTCGACAGTCACGACGAATGGCTCTTCCTGAGCCTGCACCCGGCGGCGCTGATGGACACCGTCTACGGCGACGCGCTGCTCGCGAACCTGAAGGCGCTCGGCCTGCCGCCGCATCGCGTGGTGCTCGAGGTGCCCGAGCAGGCGGGCGGCGAGACGCCGCGCTATGCGGCGATCGTCGACGGGCTGCGCAAGGCCGGCTTCCTGATCGCGCTCGGCGGCTTCGGCGCGAAACATTCGAACATCGACCGCGTGTGGCACCTGCACCCCGACATCGTCACGCTCGACCGCGGGATCCTCGCGCAGGCGAGCGAACACTCGCATCTCGAGCGCGTACTGCCCGGGCTCGTGTCGCTGCTGCACGAATCCGGCCAGCTCGTGCTGATGGGCGGGCTCTCGACCGAGCGCGACGCGATGATCGCGCTCGAATGCGACGTCGATTTCGTGCAGGGGCAGTACTTCGCGGGGCCGAGCGTCGACCCCGTGCAACCGCAGGCCGCCGCAGGCTGCATGGATACGCTGTCGGCCGCGTTGCGGCTGCGCGTCGCGCAACGCGAGCGCACGCAGGCCGAACGCCTCGCGCCGTATGTCGCCGCGCTGGAGGAAGCCAGCCGGAAGCTCGTCGCGGGCGAATCGCTGATCGACGCGGCCGGCGCCGTGCTCGGGTTGCCGGAAACCGCGCGCTGCTTCCTGCTCGATGCATCGGGCCGCCAGATCGGCGACAACGTGCTCGCGCGCGGCAGCGTCTCGCAGCGGGCGAAGCGCTTCCGGCCGCTGCTGCATTCGGAAGGCGCGAGCTGGGAGCGCCGCCCCTACTTCATCCACGCGATGCGCGCGCCCGGCCGCGTGCATCTGACGCCGCCGTACCTGTCGATCAACGAAGCGCACCTGTGCGTGACCGCATCGATCGCCGCGCCGGCCGCGACCGGCATGCAGGTGCTGTGCGTCGACATCAACTGGGAAGCGGCACTCAGCCGCGAGTGAGTTCGCGCGCCGCGCTCAGGCGGCGCCGTCGAGGTCGTCAGCCCGGCGCGCGATCAGCCGGTGCACGCGCTTGCCGGACGACGCGCTGACCACCTCGTGCTCGTCGATCACGTGCATGCCGGCGCCGAGCGCCGCATGCATGCGCGCCGAATCGAGCGGCGTATACAAGCGGCCGCGCTCGTCGCGCAGCGCGCCGTTGCCGGCCACCCGCCAGCTCAGGTACAGCGTGCCGCCGGGCATCAGCAGCGCGGCCAGCCGCGCGGCCGCCGCTGCGGCATCGGCCTGTTCGAGATGCATGACGACCGTCTCGCACAACACGTTTCGAAACGCGCCGGCCGGCACGCCGGCGAGCGCCGGCAGCGCAGCCAGCTCGAAGCTCAGCGACGGGTGGCGCAAGCGCGCCTCGGCGAGCAGCGCGGCGCTCGCATCGTAGCCGCGCACGTCGAATCCGCGCGAAGCGAGCCACGCGGTGTCGCGTCCCGCACCGCAGCCGACGTCGGCCGTCGGCCCGGGCGAGAAATACTGCTCGAGCAGTGCATACATGTCGTCGGGGGCGGCCTGGTCGAGCCAGTCCTGCGCGTATTGCGCGGCATGGGCTTCGTAGGCATCGAGAGTCGGGCGATCCACCATGGCGATTGCTCCGCGTACGCGTCCTGTCGTGCGACGCACCCCGCATCTTAGCCGTTGCGCGTGGGGCGTGGGGCGTGTCAGACATGCGAATGCGCGCCGCCGTGCACGGGCCCCGCGCGCCGCTCGACCTCGCGGCGCACGTCGCCGCGCAGGCCCGCGAAAAACGCGACTTCGGCGACGACGAACAGCGGCCCGACCATCAGCCCGACCAGGTCGTCGACGAACGCGGGCTTGCGCCCCTCGAACCAGTGCCCGACGAACTGCACGATCCAGCCGACCACGAACGCGCCGATGCCGATCGCGAGCCATTGCGCGGTCGGCAGCAGCGCGAGCGTCTGCGCGGCCCACAGGCCGAGGGCGAACAGCGCGGTCATGACCGCCCCGAAGCGCAGGTCGAGGCGCAGGTAGAACACCGCGAACGCCACCGCGAGCAGCAGCGCCGGCGACAGCGCGACACCGGCCAGCGTGCCGAGCGCCGGCCGCGACAGCAGCACCTCGACCGCGAACACGATCATCGGAATGCCGACCAGATGCGTCGCGATGTTGCGCGCGTCGCGATGGTAGGCCGCATACTGGGAAAGGTGGTCTTCGAGCGTCTTCATGGTGTCTCCTGAACGATCATTGGGCGCTATGATGCGCGTCACGCCCAGGAACCTCTGTCAGCTACCCGACATCGCGTGCCCATGCCCTCGCCGCTCGCCCCGTACCTGCCGCAGATCGAAGCGCACCCGTGGTTCGCCGCGCTGCCGCGGGCGTTGCGCGACGACCTGCTCGCCCGCGCCGCGTTGCGGCACCTGCCTGCCGGCCACGCGCTGTTCCGCCGCGGCGACCCGCCATGCGGGCTGTATGCGGTGCTGGCCGGCTCCCTCACCATAGGCGCGGTCGATCCGCAGGGCAAGGAAGCACTGCTGACGGTCGCCGAACCCGTCACGTGGTTCGGCGAGATCGCGCTGTTCGACGGCCAGCCGCGCACGCACGACGCGATCGCGCTCGACGACACGCTGCTGCTGCACGTCCCGCAGCGCGCGCTGCTCGCGATTCTCGACACGACGCCGCAATACTGGCGGCAGTTCGCGCTGCTGATGGCGCAAAAGCTCCGGCTGAGCTTCCTGACCGTCGAATCGATGAGCGTGATGCCGGCCGCGCAGCGGCTTGCCGCACGGCTGCTGATGATCGCCGACGGCTACGGCGGGATCAGCGCCGGCCGCACGCGCATCCGGCTGTCGCAGGAAAAGCTCGCGGCGATGCTGTCGCTCACGCGGCAGACCACCAACCAGCTGCTGAAGGCGCTGCAGGCCGACGGCGTCGTGCGGCTGCATGTCGGCGAGATCGAACTCGTCGACGTCGATGCGCTGCGCCGGGCGAGCGGGCTGCCTGACGGCACTCACTGACGGCACGCACTGACGACGCGCCGCCTCCGTCCTGACGCGCCCGTCGTGACGCCATCGAGCGATCGCCGCAACGCCGCATTCCCGCCGTCATCGCTTCGCGCTATCGTGGCGGCTCGTTCGTCCTTCTCCCCGCATACGCGCTTGAACACGTCCACCCTTACCGCCCCTTCCCGCCACGCGTGGCCTGTCTTCGTCGCGTTCCTGCGGCTCGGCCTCACGTCGTTCGGCGGGCCCGTCGCGCATCTCGGCTACTTCCGCGACGCGTTCGTCACGCGGCGCGGCTGGCTGACCGAACGCGCGTATGCCGATCTCGTCGGCCTGTGCCAGTTCCTGCCGGGGCCGGCGAGCAGCCAGGTCGGGATGGCGATCGGCCTGTCGCGCGCGGGTTATGCGGGAATGTTCGCCGCATGGCTCGGCTTCACGCTGCCGTCGGCGTTGCTGATGATGCTGTTCGCGCTCGGCATGCATGCAGCGAGCATGCCGGTCGCGGCCGGCGCGCTGCACGGGCTGCGGATCGTGTCGGTCGCGGTGATCGCGCAGGCGGTGTGGGGCATGGCGCGCACGCTGTGCCCGGATGCGCGCCGCGCCACACTGATGGCGGTCGCGGCCTGCCTCGCGCTGCTCGTGCCGGCCGCATGGCTGCAGGTGGCCGTGATCGTCGCGGCCGGCGCGGCCGGGCTCGTACTGTTGCCGCAGCCCGAGCGCGGCGCGCACGATCCGCTGCCGCTGCACGTGTCGCATCGCGCGGGTGCGCTGTGGCTCGTGCTGTTCGCCGCATTGCTCGTCGCGTTGCCGTTCGCGGCGGGCGCGCTGCATTCGCATACCCTCGCGGTGGCCGACGCATTCTTTCGCACCGGCGCGCTGGTGTTCGGCGGCGGGCACGTCGTGCTGCCGCTGCTGCAGGCAGCCGTCGTCGCGCCGGGCTGGGTCGGCGATTCGGCGTTCCTCGCCGGCTACGGTGTCGCGCAGGCCGTGCCGGGGCCGCTCTTCACGTTCTCGGCGTTCCTCGGTGCGTCGCTGCGCGACGCGCCGAACGGCTGGCTCGGCGGGACGATCGCGCTCGTGTCGATCTTCGCGCCGTCGTTCCTGCTCGTCGCGGGCACCGCGCCGTTCTGGGAACGCCTGCGCCGCAGCACACGCATGCAGGCCGCGCTCGCGGGCGTAAACGCGGCTGTGGTCGGGCTGCTGCTCGCCGCGCTGTATCACCCGGTATGGAGCGAGACGATCGTGTCGCCGCGCGACTTCGCGGAGGCGCTCGTCGCGTTCGTCGCGCTCGTGTTCTGGCGGGTGCCGCCGTGGGCCGTCGTGATCGCGAGCGCGGCGCTCGGCTGGTTGGCGACGACGCTCGCGTGATCCGGCAAGTGCCACGCATGGATTCCCGTCCGACAAAAACAAAAAAGCCCTCGCGACGAGGGCTTTTCTTCGGGTGCCGCGCGCCGCAACGGCGCGCAGTACGCATGGACTTACGCGAAGTTCTTCGCTGCGAAGTCCCAGTTCACGATGTTCCAGAACGCTTCGACGAACTTCGGACGTGCGTTGCGGTAGTCGATGTAGTACGCGTGTTCCCACACGTCGATCGTCAGCAGCGGCTTGTCGGCCGTCGTCAGCGGCGTGGCGGCGTTGCTCGTCGACACGATGTCGAGCGAACCGTCGGCCTTCTTCACGAGCCATGCCCAGCCCGAACCGAACGTGCCGACTGCGGCCTTCGTGAACGCTTCCTTGAACGCGTCGTACGAACCCCACTTCGCGTTGATCGCGTCGCCCAGCGCGCCCGACGGTGCGCCGCCGCCGTTCGGCGACAGGCTGTTCCAGAAGAACGTGTGGTTCCAGATTTGCGCGGCGTTGTTGAAGATGCCGCCCGACGACTTCTTCACGATCTCTTCCAGCGACAGGTTTTCGAATTCCGTGCCCGGGATCAGATTGTTCAGGTTCGTCACATAAGCCTGATGATGCTTGCCGTAGTGGTACTGGATCGTTTCTTGCGAGATGGTCGGCGCAAGTGCGTCTTCAGCGTACGGGAGCGGCGGGAGCGTATGAGCCATGGCGATTCCTTCGTTGAGTATGTAGGGAGGCTGTGTTGAATGCTGCCGAGCGTCCGATTGTAGGCGAGTCCGAATATCCCCGCAAACTCACGGGCATTTATCCGCGGTATGCAGAAAATCGGCGTTGGCGCTTCATCCGGCAGGACGAGAAGACGATGCGCAGGCTCCGTTCCCGCGCCCGGCGCGCCCCGTGCATCCGGACCGCCGGGCGTGCGACCTTCGTTCCGCTTACGCCGCCGTCGTCAGATCGTATCGGTCAGCCGCGGCTGCACGTCGGCGAGCGATACGTCGGCCGAGCCTTCGGCGAGATGCACGGTCAGGCGGCGCTGCGGTTTCAGCGCATTCGGCGCGCGCACCGCGCGGCCGGTCTGCGTGTCGATCAGCGCCGCGTAGCCGCGCTCGAGCGTGCGCTGCGGGCTCAGCACCTCGAGCCGCGCCGCGCAGGCCGACACGCGCGCGGTATCGCGCTCGTGACGGCGCTGCAGCGCCACCGCGAGACGTTGCGACAGCCCGGCGAGTGCCTGACGCGCCTGCGCCGGGTCGGGCCGCGCGCGCTGCCAGCGCAATTGCGCGAGCGCGAAACGCGCACGCGCGTCGCGCACCGGCCGCGACGCGGCCGAGGCGAGCCGCACCGCCAGTTGCTCGACGTGGGTGCGCTGCCGCTGCAGCCGCTCGGCCGGGCTGACGAGCCGGCGCGCGAGCCAGTCGAGCTGCTGCGCGCGCTGCTCGAGCCCGCGTTCCAGGCAGCGCGCAAGCGCGCGCTGCCGGTCGGCCACCTCGCGCAACAGCAACGCGCGCTGCGGACTGGCGAGCTCGGCCGCGCCGGTCGGCGTCGGCGCGCGCAGGTCGGCCGCGAAGTCCGCGATCGTGAAATCGGTTTCGTGGCCGACGCCGCTGACGACCGGCAGTTCGCTCGCCGCGATCGCACGCGCGAGCGCTTCGTCGTTGAACGACCACAGATCCTCGATCGACCCGCCGCCGCGACAGACCAGCAGCACGTCGACCTCGCGCCGCGCGTTCGCCGCCTGCACGGCCGCGACGAGCTTCTCGGCGGAGCCCGCACCCTGCACGGGCGCCGGATAGACGATCACCGGGATGTGCGGTGCGCGGCGCGCGAGCGTGGTCAGCACGTCGCGCAGCGCGGCGGCCTGCAGCGACGTGACGATGCCGATCGCGCGCGGGTGCGCCGGCAGCGGCCGCTTGCGCTCGGGCGCGAACAGGCCTTCGGCCTCGAGCTGCGCCTTCAGCCGCAGGAACGCCTCGTACAGGCGCCCCTGGCCGGTCCGCCGCACGGCCTCGACGTTGAGCTGCACTTCGCCGCGCGGCTCGTACATCGTGACGACCGCGCGCACCTCGATCCGGTCGCCTTCGCGTGGCGTGAATTCCGCGTACTGCGCGCGACCGCGGAACATCACGCAGCGCATCTGCGCCTGCTGGTCCTTGATCGAGAAATACCAGTGGCCGCTCGCGGCGCGCGTGAAATTCGACACTTCGCCCGAAATCCACAGCAGCGGAAACGAGCGCTCGAGCATCGTCGAAATCGCGCGATTGAGCGCCGAAACGGGAATCACTTCGTCGCCGCCGCGGGTCGCGCCGGGAGCGGAAAAAGGAGAGTCGGAAAGCATGGGCGGTCGGATGAATGCTGGCGGCGACACGATAGTCCGACACGCGCGCGGCGTCCAGCGCCGGTCGCCCGCGCTGCACCATTCGGAAGGTGTCCACACTCTGGCAATCGTCCATCAAAAACGCTTCAAAACCGCGGAAAAACCCAGACGATTCCTCACAACGCGTTGATTTTTATAGTTTTTTAAACCTTGCAGTTTGATTTGCCGCCGATTCGATGTCCGCCCGGCGGGCGTTTCACGCGGACAGGCCGGGAGTTTTTCACAGAGTTATCCACAGCCCGTTCCGTTCCGGCCCCATCGGGTGCGTCGCCCGGCCGCGCTTGCCGCGCCCGCGTGCGGCGCGCTAGAGTGCCGCCTTCCGAACCCCTAGCGGCATGCGCCGCCCCACGGAGAATCCGTCTTGACGAATCCGTCCCACGCCGCGGCGCACGACGCGCCGCGCCCGGCCCGATGAGCGCGCCCGGCGGCCCGCTCGCGCGGCTCGAAGCGCGCCTCACGCGCGAATGGCAGCGACGCGGCGCCCTCGCGTGGGCGCTCACGCCGTTCGCGTGCGTGTTCGGCCTGTGCGCGGCACTGCGCCGCACGGCCTACGCGCAGGGCTGGAAGCAACCGGTCGACGTCGGCGTGCCCGTCGTCGTGGTCGGCAACGTGACCGTCGGCGGCACCGGCAAGACGCCGACCGTGATCGCGCTCGTCGACGCGCTGCGCGCGGCCGGCTTCACGCCGGGCGTCGTGTCGCGCGGCTACGGCGCGAACGTGAAGGCGCCCACCGCGGTCACGCCCGCGTCGCGCGCGCGCGCGGCCGGCGACGAACCGCTGCTGATCGCGCGCCGCACCGGCGCGCCTGTGTGGGTGTGCCCCGACCGCGTCGCGGCCGCGCAGGCGCTGCGCGCCGCGCACCCGGACGTCGACGTGATCGTCAGCGACGACGGCCTCCAGCACTACCGCCTCGCGCGCACGGTCGAGCTCGTCGTGTTCGACCACCGGCTCGGCGGCAACGGCTTCCTGCTGCCGGCCGGCCCGCTGCGCGAGCCGCTGTCGCGCCACCGCGACGCAACGCTCGTCAACGATCCGTACAGCGGCGCGCTGCCGCCGTGGCCCGACACCTATGCGCTCGCGCTCACGCCGGGCGCCGCGTGGCACCTCGACCAGCCGGCGCTGCGCCGCCCGCTGTCGCAGTTCGCGCACGAGCGCGTGCTCGCCGCGGCCGGCATCGGCGCGCCGGAACGCTTCTTCGCGACGCTGCGTGCGGCCGGCCTCGCGCCGGCGACGCGCGCGCTGCCCGACCATTACGCGTTCGCCGACAATCCGTTCGTCGACGACGCGGTCGATGCGATCCTGATCACCGAGAAGGATGCAGTAAAATTGGGCGCTTCCTGGCGCGACGCTCGGCTGTGGGTCGTCCCCGTCGAAGCCGCGCTCGATCCTCGCCTCATTGCCCTCGTTGTGGAGAAACTCCGTGGACGCTCGCCTGCTTGAAATCCTTGTGTGCCCTATCTGCAAAGGCCCGCTCCACTATGACCGCGCCGCGCAGGAGCTGATCTGCAACGCGGACAAGCTCGCCTACCCGATCCGCGACGGCATCCCCGTGATGCTCGTCGACGAAGCGCGCCAGACCGTCGAAGGCACGCCGGTCGATCCCGCCGGCCCGGCCGGCAGCTAAACGCCGCGCTGCTGCACCGGCGCCCGGCCGCGCTTCTTCGCGGCCGTGTGCCGGCCCTGCCGGGCGGCCTGCCTTCGCCGCGCCGCCCGCCCCGCTCTTCTCACCGCTCAGCCCCGATGACTCATCCGCAGCCCTTCATCGCCGTCATTCCTGCCCGGCTCGCGTCGACGCGCCTGCCGAACAAGCCGCTCGCCGATCTCGGCGGCAAGCCGATGGTCGTGCGCGTCGCCGAGCGCGCGCGCGAAGCGGGCGCGCAGCAGGTGCTCGTCGCGTCCGACGCGCAGAGCGTGCTCGACGCGGCCCGCGAGCACGGTTTCGAAGCGGTGCTGACGCGCGCCGACCATCCGTCCGGCACCGACCGGCTCGCGGAAGTCGCCGCGACGTTCGGGTGGAGCGACGACACCGTCGTCGTCAACGTGCAGGGCGACGAGCCGCTGATCGACCCGGCGCTCGTCCGCGACGTAGCGTCGCACCTCGCCGCGCACCCGGACTGCGCGATCGCGACCGCCGCGCACCCGATCCACGACGCGGCCGATGTGTTCAACCCGAACATCGTGAAGGTCGCGCTCGACGCGCGCAACGTCGCGATGTACTTCTCGCGCGCGCCGATTCCGTGGAGCCGCGATGCGTACCAGCCGCACTGGCCCGACGTCGCGGCCATGCCTGCACCGGCCTTTCCGGTCTACCGCCACATCGGACTCTACGCCTATCGCGCGCGTTTCCTGCGCACCTATCCGTCGCTCGCGCAGGCGCCGATCGAGCAGGCCGAGCAGCTCGAACAGTTGCGCGCGATGTGGCACGGCGAGCGCATCGCGGTGTTGATCACCGAGCATGCACCCGAAGCCGGCATCGATACGCCGGCCGATCTCGCACGCGTGCAGGCCCTTTTTCGGCCGGGTTCAAAATAACCCGTGGCATAATCAGGCGATTGTGCGAGCCGTCCGCGACCCGCGCGTCCTAGCTTGACCCTGCCACGGCCTGTCCCGGCAGCCGCGCGTCGCCTTTCGCCGACGCGCCGCATCAGACCGGTCCGCCGCGCGCAAGGCAAGCCCCGCGCACGCTGTCGCCGACGCTTTTGCGTCTCGCCACACGAATCTACATACCGGAGATATCACCATGCGTTTGATCCTGTTGGGTGCGCCCGGCGCGGGCAAGGGTACCCAGGCAAACTTCATCAAGGAAAAGTTCGGCATCCCGCAAATCTCGACGGGCGACATGCTGCGCGCGGCCGTCAAGGCCGGCTCGCCGCTCGGCGTCGAGGCGAAGGGCTACATGGACGCCGGCAAGCTCGTGCCGGACGCGCTGATCATCGGCCTCGTGAAGGAGCGCCTGAAGGAAGCCGACTGCGCGAACGGCTACCTGTTCGACGGCTTCCCGCGCACGATCGCGCAGGCTGACGCGATGAAGGAAGCCGGCGTCGCGATCGACTACGTGCTCGAAATCGACGTCCCGTTCTCGGAGATCGTCGAGCGCATGAGCGGCCGCCGCACGCACCCGGCATCGGGCCGCACGTACCACGTGAAGTTCAACCCGCCGAAGGTCGAGGGCAAGGACGACGTGACGGGCGAACCGCTGATCCAGCGCGACGACGACAAGGAAGAAACCGTCCTGAAGCGTCTCGAAGTGTACGAAGCGCAGACCAAGCCGCTGATCACGTACTACGGCGACTGGGCGCAGCGCGGCGAGGAAAACGGCCTGAAGGCCCCGCAGTATCGCAAGATCTCGGGCCTCGGCAGCGTGGACGAAATCCGCGAGCGTGCGTTTGACGCACTGAAGTAAGCACCGCGTCGTGCACCGCAAGCCGCCCTTTCGGGGCGGCTTTTTTTTGGTTCATCGTGGAATTTCGTGAACCGGCGACGATGCATGTGCCTCTGGCCGCGCAAATCCCAACGCTGTTCGCCGCGATGAACGTGGTCACCCGTTGTGCGCGAATGCCAGCACGATCGCGTTGCCCAGTTCATCGACAACCCTGGCCGACGCGCCCGGCGCCGCGAACATCGTGAACTCGACATCGGGCAGGGCCGGCAGGCCGGCATCCGGCGGAATCGCACGCAAGCCGTGCGCAAGTTGTGTGTGCACGATCGGTGTCACCGCAAGGCCCGCGTGCGCGGCGGCGCACAGGCCGGCGCCGCTCGGGCACACGAGCACGATCCGATAATCCACGCCCGCTCGGGCCAGTGCTGCCAGCGAGGCCTCGCGATACGGGCAGGGTTCCGGCAGCAGCGCAATCGGCACCGGTACGCCAGGCGTAAGCGACGCCCACTCCGCGCCGGCCCACACGAGCGGCTCGCGCCAGAGCACGCGTCCGGCGGGCCCGCCGTGGCAGCGTCCGCCCATCACCACATCCAGTTCACCGTGATCCAGCGCCTGGAGCAGCTCGCCCGGGATACCCACTCTGATGCTGAATGCGATGCGCGGGTACCGCCCGGCAAACGCCTTCATCACATGCATCAGCCTGACATTGGCGAGGTCTTCCGACAGACCCACGCGGATCGTGCCCGCGCTCGGTTCGCGCAGCAGTTGCGCCCGCGCGTCCTGATTGAGCGCGAGGATGGCACGCGCGTAACCCAGCAGCAGCTCACCGTCCCCCGTGAGCGCGACCGAGCGCGTGGTGCGCACGAGCAGGTCACGGCCGACCTGTTTTTCCAGGCGGCGCAGATGCGCGCTGACCGCGGACTGCGTCAGATTCAGACGGGCCGCGGCATGCGTGAACCCGCCTTCCTGGACGACGGCCACGAAGGAGCGCAGCAAAACGGTATCGAACATGAGATGCCCCGCAATACAGTGCGAATGCTACTGAGTAGCGTGATGATACTTCGTTTATATTTCGAATCGAACTATGTTCTGATGAGGGCCGTCAACCCGTCAGGAGTCGTTCCATGTCGACCTTGCTTCATATCGAATCGTCCCCGCGCAAGTCGCGGTCCGCATCACTCGACGTTGCGCACGCGTATCTGGAAGCCTGGCGCGACGCGCATCCGGTGCATCGAGTCGACGTGCTCGATCTGTGGGCGACGCAATTGCCGGAACTCGACGGCGATGCGCTCGATGCCAAATACGCGGACTTGAGCGGCACGCCGCTCAGCGAAGGCCAGCAGCAAGCGTGGGCGGATTTCCGGCAGCTGGCGCAGCGGATGCACGACGCGGATACGCTGCTGTTCTCCGTGCCGCTGTGGAATTTTTCCATCCCGTACAAGCTCAAGCATTTCATCGACGCCGTGTCCCACCGCGGCCTCCTCTTCTCATTCGACGAGCGTGGGTTGGCGGGATTGCTGAACGGCAAGAAAGCCGTCGTGATCTATGCGAGAGGCCTCGACTATTCCAGGCAATCGAGCACTCCCGCCGAGTCGTTCGACTTCCAGCGGCCGTTTCTTGAAGCGTGGCTGCGTTTCATCGGTATCACCGACATCGAATCGATCGTCGTCGAGAAAACGCTGTTTGGACCCGAAATCGATCACGCGGGCAGAGAGGCTGCGCGCGAACAGGCAGTGACGCTGGTACACGCGGCTTCAGCATCAGCTTCGGTTGACGGCTGAACGGGCCAACGGCTGGAGACCGCCGAGCGCCGACGGTCTTCCACGTGTTCGCCGGTAATCTTCGATGAACCTCTTTTCGCCTGCGCCATCCGTTTCGCACGACCTCGCACGACCGCACCGGCCTCGCCGGCACCCTGCGGCGCCCCGTACAATCGATCGAATACGTGCGCCGCACGAACCGGCGCGGCGGCCGTTCCTCCGATCGACCGGCATCGGACCCAACCAAGGAGACAGCGATGGAGATTCGCGGCAACGTCTTTCTGATCACGGGCGGCGCATCGGGCCTCGGTGCCGGAACGGCCCGCATGCTCGCGCAGGCCGGCGGCAAGGTCGTGCTCGCCGACCTCAACGAAGCAGCCGGCGCGGCGCTCGCGGGCGAACTCGGCGGCGTATTCGTGCGCTGCGACGTATCGAGCGAGGCCGATGCGCAAGCGGCCGTCGACGCCGCGACGCGCGCAGGCACGCTGCGCGGCCTCGTGAATTGCGCGGGCATTGCGCCCGCCGCGAAAACCGTCGGCAAGGACGGCGCGCATCCGCTCGACGTGTTCGCGAAGACGATCAACGTGAACCTGGTCGGCACCTTCAACATGATCCGGCTCGCGGCCGCCGCGATGGCCGCGGCCGCGCCGAACGCCGGCGGCGAGCGCGGCGTGATCGTCAGCACCGCGTCGGTCGCCGCGTACGACGGCCAGATCGGCCAGGCCGCGTATGCGGCGTCGAAGGCCGGTGTCGCGGGCATGACGCTGCCGATCGCGCGCGACCTGTCGCGCCACGGCATCCGCGTGATGACGATCGCGCCCGGGCTGTTCGAGACGCCGATGCTGCTCGGCATGCCGAAGGACGTGCAGGACGCGCTCGGCGCGATGGTGCCGTTCCCGCCGCGGCTCGGCAAACCGGACGAATATGCGATGCTGGTGCGCCAGATCGTCGAGAATCCGATGCTCAACGGCGAAGTGATCCGCCTCGACGGCGCGATCCGGATGCAGCCGAAGTAAGTGCAAGCAAGCAGCTGCAAAAAAACGCCCGCGATGCGGGCGTGTCGACGTTCGGGGCGCCGGTGAGACTGCGACGGCTCAGTCCTCGCCGTCGCGCTGCATCCGCTGCCGCAACTCGGTCACCTGCGATTCGACGACGGTCGCGTCGTCCGCATCGGGCCGCTCGCCGAGATACTGCTCGAGATCCTCGAGCGCGGGGCGCAGGTAGTCGAGCCGCGCATACGCGAAGCCGCGGTCGCGCACTTCGTCGAGCTGTTCCGGCAGCAGGATCACGAGCCGCTGCTGGACCGCGAGCAGCCGCTGCCAGCGTTCCGTCTGCAGATAGATCGTCTTCAGGTTGCGCAACATCCGCGCGATGATCTCGCGGCTCGTGGCCGGCTGCAGCAGCGCGCGCAACGCGCTGTCGACCGCGCCCGCCGCACGCGCGACGTACGGCTCGAGCATCTCGACCATCTCGGCCTCGGACAGCGAATGGCCGTTGGTCGGGTCGATGATCAGGTCGCCGTCCGGCAGCGTCACGCGCAGCAGGAAGTGGCCGGGGAACGACACGCCGCGAGCCGGCACGCCGATCTGCTCGGCGAGCTCCAGGTACAGCACCGACAGCGAGATCGGAATCCCGCGCCGCCGCTTCAGCACCGCGTTCAGGTGGCTGTTATCGGGGTCGTAGTAATCGTTGTGATTGCACGCGAAGCCGAGTTCGCGGAAGAAGAACTCGTTGAGCGCGGCGACGCGGTCCTTCAGGTCCGCATCGCCGCCGAGCCGGCGGCTCAGCCGCGCGGCCAGGATGTCGATTTCGGCCAGCGTACCCTGCAGGTCGAGGTCGGGATACGCGTCCTGCGCGAGCGACAGCGCGGTTTCCGTGACGGGCAGACTGTCGTCGTCCGCCACGAGCGTGCTGAAGTAGTCGAGGACGCGGGTCATTGCGGTCGTCACTTGGCGCGCCTTCTGAAGTAAGCGTATTTGAAGCCCATCACCCACAACATACCGAAATATAGTGCAGCGAACAGCACGAGGCACGCGGCCATCAGTGCAATGCGATCGAGCGGCTGCGCACGCATGCCGGTCCAGTCGAAGTTGATCGCGCACCAGTGCATCAGGCCCGCGAGCACGAGCGCCGCGCCGATCAACTGCACGAAGAAGCGCAGCCAGCCGGGCGACGGCTGGTAGATGCCGCGCTTGCGCAGCCCGAGGAACAGCAGCAGCGAGTTCAGGCAGGCACCGACGCCGATGCTCAGCGTGAGGCCCGCATGGCCGATCAGCGGCACGAACACGTAGTTCGAGATCTGCGTGACGATCAGCACGCCGATCGCGATCTTCACCGGCGTCTTGATGTCCTGCTTCGCGTAGAAGCCCGGCGCGAGGATCTTGATCAGGATGATGCCGACGAGACCGATCCCGTAGGTCGCGAGCGCGCGCGCGACCATCGTGACCGTATGCGCGTCGAACTTGCCGTAGTTGAACAGCGTCGCGGTGAGCGGCGTCGCGAAGAAGAACAGCGCGAGCGCGCTCGGCGCCGCGAGCAGGAACGTGACGCGCAGCCCCCAGTCGAGCAGCGCCGAATATTCCTGCGAATCGGCGTCGACGTGCGCCTTCGACAGGCTCGGCAGCAGGATCGTGCCGAGCGCGACGCCGAGCAGCGCGGTCGGGAACTCCATCAGGCGGTCGGCGTAGTTGATCCACGAGACCGCGCCCTGCCCGAGCCGCGACGCGATGTTGGTATTGATGATCAGCGACAGCTGCGCGACCGACACCGCGAACGTCGCAGGCACCATCTTGGCGAGCACCCGCTTCACGCCGGGATGACGCAGCGCGCGCACCGGGTTGAGGCCGATCAGCGGCACCATGTCGATTTTCTTCAGCCCCGGCAGCTGCACGATGAACTGCAGCACGCCGCCCACGATGACGGCCCACGCGAGCGCGTAGACCGGCACCTTCAGGTGCGGCGCGACGAACACGGCCGCGGCGATGAACGCGACGTTGAGCAGCACCGGCGCGAACGCCGGCAGCGAGAAGCTCTTGTAGGTATTGAGCACGCCTGACGCGAGCGTCGTCAGCGAGATGAACACGATGTACGGGAACATGATCCGCGTCATCGTGACCGCGAGCGGGAACGCCTGCCCGTCGGTATGCAGGCCGGACGCGACCGCGAACACGACCCACGACGCGCCGGCGATCCCGACGACCGACAGCACGGCGAGCGCCCACGCAAGCACGGTCGACATCGCGTCGACGAGCGCCTTGGTCGCATCGTGCCCCTGCTGGTTCTTGAACTCGGCCAGGATCGGCACGAACGCCTGCGAGAACGCGCCTTCGGCAGACAGGCGGCGCAGCAGGTTCGGAATGCGGAAAGCGACGTAGAACGCGTCGGTGTATTGACTGGCGCCGAACGCACGGGCGATCAGCGTCTCGCGGGCCAGTCCGGTCACGCGCGACAGCAGCGTGAAGCCGCTGACCGTCAGCAGGGCTCGGAATAGATTCATGGGGCGCTTATTATACGGACGTTGCGTGGCCCGGCACGGACGGATGGCGAAAAGGGCGCGCGTCGCCGGCGCCCCCGTCCGGCCGACGTCACGTTGACCTTGCCACGCGCTTGATTTTGTTGCTATAATCGCCGGTTTCTGAGCCTGTTACATGCACAGCGCCTGTCGTTTTCATGTCTCGGCCTCGGTTAAAATCACCGTTTTTTATGCGCCCCTGGGCAATCGCTCTCAGGGGACGGATCGAAAAGCAGCGCTTGGCCGTCAGGCTCCAAGCTCTGGAAACAGGACAGGATAAGGAACCGTCATGGCTAACTCCGCACAAGCACGCAAGCGCGCCCGCCAAGCCGCGAAGGCAAATTCGCACAACTCGGCGCTGCGCTCGAAATTCCGTACCGCGATCAAGTCGGTTCGCAAGGCTGTTGAAGCCGGCGACCAGGCAAAGGCTGCCGAGCTGTTCAAGGCTGCCGTGAAGACGATCGACACGATCGCCGACAAGAAGATCGTTCACAAGAACAAGGCCGCTCGCAGCAAGAGCCGCCTCGCCGCAGCCGTCAAGGGTCTGCAGGCAGCAGCGTAAATCCGGTGTGCCCGCTTCGGCGGGCGCTCCTGTTTCCTGCGATCGCAAAAAAGCCCGCCTAGGCGGGCTTTTTGTCGTGCGTCGTCCGCGCATCGTGCCGGGCGGCCTCAGGCCGGGCGCGGCATGCGCCCTCGCCCGCGGCGGAGATTCACTTCTTCTCGTGGTAGTCCGGCAGCTCGCACGCCTCGGTGACGACGAGGTTGTTGTCCTTCGCGAAATTCAGCACGAAATCGAATGCCATCGGCTCGACGTCGCGCAGCCGGGAATCGAGGATCACGCATTTGAGGTCGCCGAGCATCGTCGGGCGCACGTACAGCGAATATTTCAGGCGCGCGTTCGGCCCGCTCGCACCGGGCCCGAAGCAGGCCATCACGCCGGCCAGACGCTCCGACCAGTCGCTCGGGCGAAACTTTTTCCCGTCTTTCGTAATGCCCTGGATGAAGAATTCGGTCGGAGGGGTTTCAGCCATGTGGTTACCCAAGTGACGGCCCGGCGATGTCCAGGCGACAGCGCCCGGATACGCGAACACAAAGCTCGAGCGGACAGCGGCACTCGCGCTCCGATATCCCGAAAAAAACAGGCTGTCGAGGCGTGCCGCCGACGCGCCGCACCGGATTTGTGCAGCGCATGGCTTGTGTCCGGCAGAGCGCGAAGCGGCTTGCCTGCCGGGCTGGAGAAAACTTTTGGATTATACCGCAGCGCGGCATCGCGCGTCGTCTCGCCGCCCCTCTTCCGGCGCCTTCCAGCGTGCGCCACGATCCCAACCCGGTTTTCGTCGCGGCTCGTCAAAGCACGGAAAATCCTTTATGCTGCTTTGAGTTATCCACACCCGACGGCGGCGCCGTCCGGCCCCGCGGCCGGTTCAGACCCGCCGTATTTCGTTTCATGACCGCCAAAACCATTCGTCACTACCTGCAGTTCAAGGATTTCTCGCTGGAAGACTACGAGTACGTGCTCGAACGCACGGGTATCCTGAAGCGCAAGTTCAAGAACTACGAGACCTATCACCCGCTGCACGACCGCACGCTCGCGATGATCTTCGAGAAGAGCTCGACGCGCACGCGCCTGTCGTTCGAAGCCGGCATCTTCCAGCTCGGCGGCCACGCGGTGTTCATGAGCACGCGCGACACGCAGCTCGGCCGCGGCGAGCCGGTCGAGGATTCCGCGCAGGTCATCTCGCGGATGGTCGACATCATCATGATCCGCACGTTCGAGCAGGACGTGATCACGCGCTTCGCGCAAAACTCCCGCGTGCCGGTGATCAACGGCCTGACCAACGAATACCACCCGTGCCAGGTGCTCGCCGACATCTTCACGTACTACGAGCACCGCGGCCCGATCGCCGGCAAGACGGTCGCGTGGGTCGGCGATGCGAACAACATGCTGTACACGTGGATCGAAGCCGCGCAGATCCTCGGCTTCAAGCTGCGCCTGTCGACGCCGCCGGGCTATGCGCTCGACATGAAGCTGGTGGCGCCGGACAGCGCGCCGTTCTACGAGGTGTTCGACGATCCGAACGAAGCGTGCAAGGGCGCCGATCTCGTGACGACCGACGTGTGGACGAGCATGGGCTTCGAAGCCGAGAACGAAGCGCGCAAGCAGGCGTTTGCCGACTGGTGCGTCGACGAGGAAATGATGGGGCACGCGAACGCGGACGCGCTCTTCATGCACTGCCTGCCCGCGCACCGCGGCGAGGAAGTGACGGCCGGCGTGATCGACGGCCCGCAGAGCGTCGTGTGGGACGAGGCGGAAAACCGCCTGCACGTGCAGAAGGCGCTGATGGAGTTCCTGCTGCTCGGCCGCCTCAAGCACTGACCGCCGCGCGCATTATGCGCGCATCGCCGCCATCCGCGCGGCATGCGAAAAAAGGCGCCGATCGTCGTCGATCGGCGCTTTTTTGTTGGGTCGGACGAACGCGAATGAACCGCGCAGCGCAACACCGCGTTACAGGCACACGGGCTCGGGTTCGAGCTCGACGCCGAACCGCTCGCGCACGTCGTCCTGGATCGCGCGCGCCAGCGCGAGCACGTCGGCGCCCGTCGCGCCGCCGCGATTGACCAGCACGAGCGCCTGCCGGTCGTGCACGGCCGCCGCGCCGAGCGCGCGCCCTTTCCAGCCGCAGCGGTCGATCAGCCAGCCGGCCGCGAGCTTCACCTGCCCGTCCGGCTGCGGATACGACACGACTTCGGGTGCGCGCGCGCGCAGCGCGTCGAACTGCGCGACGTCGATCACCGGATTCTTGAAGAAACTGCCCGCGTTGCCGAGCACGAGCGGATCGGGCAGCTTCGCGCGGCGAATCGCGACAACGGCGTCGAACACGTCGCGCGGGGTCGCGGCGTCGGGCGCGATGCCGCGTGCGTCGAGCTCGCGCGTGACGTCCGCGTAGCCGAGCCGCGGCGTCCAGCGCTTGGGCAGCCGGAACGTCACGGCGACGATCGCGAAACGGCCGCGCCCTTCCCGCTTGAAGAAGCTGTCGCGATAGCCGAACCCGCAGCGCGCGGCGTCGAAGCGCTCGCTGCGTCCCGTCGCGAGCTCGACGGCGACCAGCGAGTCGAAATAGGTCTTCATCTCGAGGCCGTACGCGCCGATGTTCTGGATCGGCGCGGCGCCGACGGTGCCCGGAATCAGTGCAAGGTTCTCGAGGCCCGGCATCCCGTGCTCGAGCGTCCACGCGACGAACGCGTGCCAGGTCTCGCCGCCGCCGGCCTCGACGTACCATGCGTCGTCGTCCTCGCGCACGACGCGACGGCCGGCGATCTCGTCGAGCAGCACGACGCCGTCGAAATCGCGCGTGAACACGACGTTGCTGCCGCCGCCGAGCACGAGCTGCGGCAGCGATGCGACGCGCGGGTCGCGGTGCAGCGCCTCGAACTGCGCCGCATGCGTGACGCGCGCGGCAAAGCGCGCCTTCGCGGCAATGCCGAACGTGTTGTGCGCGGCGAGCGGATGGTCGGGGAGCAGCGACAGGGCGGAATCGTCAGGAGGCATCGGCATTCGCGGTCACGTCCGCCGGGCGGGCACACGGCCGGCCTTGGGCAAACGGAGGGGCATCGGTAAAATGGCAAACAGTCCGCAATTATAGCGAGTGCCCGCGCGCGAGCCGGGCGCCCGCATCTCAAGGGAGAATGCCATGCCATCGTTCGACGTCGTTTCCGAAGCGAACATGATCGAAGTGAAGAACGCCATCGAGCAGTCGAACAAGGAAATCTCGACGCGCTTCGACTTCAAGGGCTCTGACGCGCGCGTCGAGCAGAAGGAGCGCGAGCTGACGCTGTTCGCCGACGACGATTTCAAGCTCGGCCAGGTCAAGGACGTGCTGATCAACAAGCTCGCGAAGCGCAACGTCGACGTGCGCTTCCTCGACTACGGCAAGGTCGAGAAGATCGGCGGCGACAAGGTCAAGCAGGTCGTCACCGTGAAGAAGGGCGTGACGGGCGACCTCGCGAAGAAGATCGTCAGGCTCGTGAAAGACAGCAAGATCAAGGTGCAGGCGAGCATCCAGGGCGACGCGGTGCGCGTGGCCGGCACGAAGCGCGACGACCTGCAGAGCGTGATCGCGATGCTGCGCAAGGACGTGACCGACACCCCGCTCGACTTCAACAACTTCCGCGACTGATCGACGCGGTCGGCCGCGCCGTCAAGCGCGCCGTCGACCGCGCCGTCACCGATCACGCCGCGCCGCCGGGCCCCGCATGCGGGGCGCCCCGGCGGGCGGCGGCGGCAATCCCCTTCCTCAGGCCTTCCCGCCGTCCTGCGCGCCGCCGTCGGATGCCGCCTTCTTCTTGTCGCCGATCCGGCTTTCCTGCCCCGCCAGCAGCTTCGAGATATTGCCTCGGTGACGCCACACGAGCAGCACGCTCATCGCGAGCACGGCCCACGCGACCGGGTTGTGGCCGGTGCCGAACAGGAACACGTCGAACACCGGTGCGAACACGGCCGCCACCAGCGCCGCGAGCGACGAATAGCGGAAGAAGAACGCGACGATCAGCCAGGTCAGCGCGGTCGCGAGGCCGAGCACCGGGTGCACGGCGAGCAGCACGCCGGCCGCGGTCGCGACGCCCTTGCCGCCCTGGAAGCGGAAGAACACCGGATAGAGGTGGCCGAGGAACACGGCGATCGCGACCCACGCGACGGCGACGTCGGACAGCCCGAAGTGCCGCGCGAGCCAGACGGCGAACCAGCCCTTGAACGCGTCGCCGACGAGCGTCAGGATCGCGGCCTTCTTGTTGCCGCTGCGCAGCACGTTGGTCGCGCCGGGATTCTTCGACCCGTACGAACGGGGATCGGCCAGGCCCATCGCGGCGCTGACGACGACGGCGAACGACACCGAACCGATCAGGTAGGCAACAAGTGCGGCGAGCAGGATCTGCATGCGGAAAACTCTTCTTTCAACGTATCGGTAAAGGGACGGCCGGGCGCGGCGGGCCGGCCCGTCGGGGCAGGCGCCGCCGCGGCGAACCGCCGGCAGGCCGTGGCAGCCGGCCGTGCGGGCCGACCGGCCGAAACGGCGCCCATTCTACCGAACGAGCGCGGCCTGCCACGAAGGTGAAACCCTCAGTCGACGCTCGCGCACTGCACCGGAGTCGCGCCGAGCAGCGTCGTGAGCACCGCCGGCGCGAGGCTGACGAGATAGCCGCGGCGGCCGCCGTTCAGGTAGATCGTCGGCAATTCGAGGATGGTCGACTCGACGTACACGGGCATCGTCTTGCGCGTGCCGAACGGCGACGTGCCGCCGACCAGATAGCCGGAATGACGGTTCGCGACGTCGGGCTTGCACGGCTCGACGCGCTTCGCGCCGATCTGCCGCGCGAGGTTCTTGGTCGACACCGTGCGGTCGCCGTGCATCAGCACGATCAGCGGCTTTGCGTGCTCGTCCTCCATCACGAGCGTCTTCACGACGCTGTGCTCGTCGACGCCGAGCTGGCGCGCCGACTCGCCGGTGCCGCCGTGCTCGACGTAATCGTACGGATGCTCGCCGAACGCGACGCCGTGGCGGCGCAGCAGCTGGGTCGCGGGTGTCTCGGACACGTGTCTGGATTTGCTCATGGCGGCATTTTAATGGCGAACGACCAGCGGGCGGTCGTCATCGCGCGATCGCACCGTTCGGTGCTCGCGGCGGTGTGCCGCGCACCGGCGGTATACTCGCGGCCCTTCCCTGCCCGGGACCCCGGGTCCCGGGCGAGCGCACCCGTCGCCGCGCCGCGTCGTCATCATTGCGGACATCGCGAGGTGCTATTGCCCGATTGACCGATTGTGGCGCGCGCGCCGCCATGGCACGATCGTTCGCAAAATTCGCCGCGCGTGCCGCCCGGCCCTTCTTCTGGAGACGCCATGTCCTCGCCTGTCCGCTCATCCGCGCCGCTCGACATCGCGGCACTGCTCGCCGCGCTGCCCGGCCGCATCGCCGACGTGCCCGCCCGCTGGGCCGCGCAAGCGCCCGCGCATCCGGCGCTGATCGAGGACGCGCGCCGCCTGTCGTATGGCGAGCTGGCGCGGGCCGTCGATGCGGCCGCCGAGCAGCTCGCGCGCCTCGGCGTGCGCGGCGGCGATCGCGTGATGATCGTCGCGGAAAACAGCGTCGCGCAGATCGTGCTGCTGTTCGCGGCCGCGCGCGTCGACGCTTGGGCGCTCGTGTCGAACGCGCGGCTGTCGGCCGGCGAGCTCGATGCGATCGCCGCGCACGCGCGGCCGAAGCTGATCGCGTTCGCGACGGAAGCATCGCCCGATGCGCGCACGCACGCGGCGCGCCACGACGCGACGCCCGCCGACGCGCTGCCGGTCGACATCGGCGCGTGGTCGTACCGCGTCGACGCGAGCGCGCCCGACGAGCCGGTGGCACCCGACGGCGCCGCGCAGTGTGCGGCGCTGATCTACACGACCGGCACGACGGGTACGCCGAAAGGCGTGATGCTGTCGCACCGCAACCTGCTGTTCATCGCGGCGACGTCGAGCGCGCTGCGCGGCGTGTCGCCCGACGACGTCGTCTATACGGTGCTGCCCGTGTCGCACGTGTACGGGCTCGCGTCGGTCTGCCTCGGCAGCCTGTACGCGGGGGCGACGCTGCGGCTCGCGCCGCGCTTCGCGCCGGAGGCCGTGCGCGTCGCGCTCGCCGACGAAGGCGTGACGATCTTCCAGGGCGTGCCCGCGATGCACGCGAAACTGCTCGAGCACCTGCACACGCACGCATGGCATGCGCCGCGGCTGCGCTTCGCGTATTCGGGCGGCTCGCCGCTCGACGCCGACCTGAAGGCGCGCGTCGAGCGCGTGTACGGCGTGCCGCTGCACAACGGCTACGGCATGACCGAGAGCAGCCCGACGATCACGCAGACGCCGCTCGACGCGCCGCGTACCGACTGCTCGGTCGGCGTGCCGATCCCGGGCGTCGAGATGCGGATCGTTGCACCGGACGGCACCGACGCGCCGCCGGGCGAAGTGGGCGAAATCCGCGTGCGCGGGCCGAACGTGATGCTCGGCTACTACCGCAACGCGGACGCGACGCGCGCGGCCGTGTCGCCGGATGGCTGGCTCAGCACCGGCGATCTCGCGCGCCAGGCAGCGGACGGCTCGGTGACGATCGCGGGCCGCAGCAAGGAGCTGATCATCCGCTCGGGCTTCAACGTGTATCCGGTCGAGGTCGAACAGGTGCTGAACGCGCACCCGGACGTCGTGCAGGCGGCCGTCGTCGGCCGCGCGGTCGAGGGCAACGAGGAAGTGCTCGCGTTCGTCGAGCTGGTGCCGGGCGCGGCCGCGACCGAGGCCGCGCTGCAGGCGTGGTGCGCACAACGGCTCGCGCCGTACAAGCGCCCCGCGCGCATCCGCGTGCTCGATGCGCTGCCCGCCGCATCGACGGGCAAGGTGCTGAAGCACAAGCTGCGCGAACTCGCGTGACGCGCGGCGCCGGCCGCATCCCGCGCGTGGGCCTGCGCGCGCCGCGCTAGCCGCGCGGGTGGTGTTGCGCGTGCAGCGTCTTCAGCCGCTCGCGCGCGACGTGCGTGTAGATCTGCGTGGTCGAGATGTCGCTGTGGCCGAGCAGCAGCTGCACGACCCGCAGGTCGGCGCCGTGGTTCAGCAGGTGCGTCGCGAACGCGTGGCGCAGCGTATGCGGCGACAGGTGCGCGCGCACGTCGGCCTGCTGCGCGTGGCGCTTGATGATGTTCCAGAACTGCTGGCGGGTCATCCCGTCGCCGCGCGCGGTCACGAACAGCGCGTCGGCCGCGCGCGCGCCGAGCAACGCGGGCCGCGCATCGCGCAGGTAACGCTCGATCCAGCCGTGCGCGACTTCGCCGAACGGCACGAGCCGTTCCTTCGAACCCTTGCCCATCACACGCACGACGCCTTCGTTGAGCCCGACCTCGACGGTCTTCAGCGTGACGAGCTCGCTCACGCGCAGCCCGCTCGCATACATCAACTCGAGCATCGTGCGATCGCGCAGGCCGAGCGGCGTGCCGATGTCGGGCGCGCCGAGCAGCGCTTCGACCTGCGCCTCGGACAGCGTCGACGGAAACCGCGCGGCCTGCTTCGCCGACGTGATCCGCAGCGTCGGGTCCGCGCTCGCGTGACGCTCGCGCACGGCCCAGCCGTAATAGCGCCGGAACACCGACAGCCGCCGGTTCGACGATGTTGCCTTGCCGTCGCTGCGCGCGGCGATGTAGCCCGTCACCATCGCTTCGTCGGCCGAGTCGAGCGACGTGTCGTGCGTCGCGGCCAGCCATTGCGAAAACAGCGCCAGGTCGCGCCGGTACGCATCGAGCGTGTTGCGCGCGAGCCCGTGCTCGAGCCACAGCGCATCGCAGAACACGTCGATCGACGCGCGGCTTGCAAGCAGCGCGGGCGATGCGGCGGCCGCGGCATCGCCGGCGTCGGACGCGGAATCGGAATCGGAGTCGGGGGAAAGCAACGGTTCGCTCATCAGTACGGCACGCCTTCATGCGCCAGCAGCCAGCGCTTCACTTTCTGGTAATAGCCATTGTCGTCGTGATTCGCGAAGCCGCCGAGGCCGCCGGCCGCGACGACGCGATGGCATGGAATCACGAGCGGGAAATAGTTCGCGCCGCACGCCTGGCCGACCGCGCGCGGCGCGCTGCCGATCCGCTTCGCGACCTGCCCGTAGGTCAGCACCGTGCCCGGCGGAATGTCGCTGATCACGTTCCATACGCGGTGCTGGAATGCGCTGCCGACGTCGGCGAGCGGCAGGTCGAAGCGCGCCGACGCGCGCTCGAAATAACGTTCGATCTGCTCGACCGCGCGCTTCGCGAGCGGCGAATCCGGATCGACCGACTTGACCGACTCGGGCAGATAGACGATCTCGCGCACCACCGCGGCATCGGTGCGGATGCCGACCTTGCCGAACGGCGCGTCGATGACTGCGTTGAACATGAGCTTCTCCTGACCGGTGAAACACGCGGCGCCGCCGCGCGCCGACGACACTTTACGCCGCCTTCATGCGGCACGCAGCGCCCATTCGACATGCTCGCGCACGACCGGCGACGGATCGTCGGCCCGTGCGCGCAACGCGGCGACGATCGCGGTGCGCGCTTCGGGTGCGAGCCGATCGGCCGGCGCGCGCAACGCATTGCCGAGCCCGACCGCGAGATTGCGCAGCCAGCTTTCGTAACCGATGCGCCGGATCGCGCTGCCCTGCATCCGCGTGTCGAACGCGTCGGCGTCCCACGCGAACAGCTCGACGAGCGTCGCGCGGTCGAGCCCGTGCCGCACGTCGAAATCGGCGACGGGCGCGGCCTGCGCGAACTTGTTCCACGGACACACGAGCTGGCAGTCGTCGCAACCGTACACGCGGTTGCCGATCAGCGGCCGCAGCGGCTCCGGAATGCTGCCTTTCAGTTCGATCGTCAGGTACGAGATGCAGCGGCGCGCGTCGACGCGATACGGTTCGACGATCGCGCCCGTCGGGCACGCGCCGATGCAGCGCGTGCAGCTGCCGCAGTGCGCGCCGGGCGTCTCGGGCGCGCGCTCGGGCGCCGTTTGCGCGTCGGTCGGCAACGGCACGTCGACGTAGATTTCGCCGAGGAAGAACAGCGAACCCGCGTCGCGCTGCAGCAACAGCGTGTGCTTGCCACGCCAGCCGACCCCGGCCTTCTGCGCGAGCTCGACCTCGAGCACCGGCGCCGAATCGGTGAACACCCGGTAGCCGAATGCGCCGATCTCGCGCTCGATGCGCTCCGCGAGCGTCCGCAGCCGGTTGCGCAGCACCTTGTGATAGTCGCGGCCGCGTGCGTAGATCGACACGACGGCCGCCTGCGGATCGTCGAGACGCGCGCGCTCGCGGGCGCGCCAGTCGTGCGGCGCGAGCGCGCCGGATGACGCATCGGGCGCGTCGGCGGCGAGCGTTTCGGCCGGCAGATAGGCGAGTCGCGCGGAAATCACGCGTCGCGTACCGGCCACAAGTTCGGCCGGCCGCGCGCGTTTCATCCCGTGTTTCGCCATATAATCCATTTCGCCGTGGTACCCGGCTTCCAGCCAGGCGGCGAGGCCTGCTTCGGCATCCGAGAGATCGGTATCGCTGATGCCTATCGCCCCGAAACCCAATTCGCGCCCCCACGCCCTGATGCGCGCGGCGAGCGCAGTCAACGTCGCATCATCGAGCGCGCACGGCGCCGCGCCTTCGGCACGAGTCGAAGGCCTGTCGGATGCGGCGAGTTCCGGTAATCGGTTCATCGCACTATTTTACGAGAATGCCAGCCACGTCCCATACGCCTCATGCCGACACGCTGCCCGCCCCGCTCGCGGAGCGCGTGATCGCACTCGCCGACGAAGCGGCGACCGAGGCCTTCGGCACCCGCTTCGCGCACGCGCTCGACGCGGCGCGCAGCGAACTCGCCCATGCACACGCGTTCAACGGGCTGCAGATCCAGCTGATCGGCGACCTCGGCGCGGGCAAGACGACCCTCGTGCGCGCGATCCTGCGCGGCCTCGGCCACCCGGGGCGCGTGCGCAGCCCGACCTACACGCTCGTCGAACCGTACGCGTTCGCGCGCGACGACGGGGAACTTGAGGTCTATCACTTCGATCTGTATCGATTCAACGATCCGGCCGAATGGTCCGATGCAGGCTTTCGCGAGTATTTCAATTCCAGCGCGATCTGCCTCGTCGAATGGCCGCAGCAGGCGGGCCCCCTGCTCGGCGTGCCCGATCTGGTTTTCTCGCTCGACGTGGATGGCGACGGCCGCGCCCTCACCGTCCGTGCGTACAGCGCTTCAGGAAAGGCATGTCTCGAAAGATGTTGATCAAACCGTTCCGCTCGATCGAATCGGCGGCCACCGCCACGCACAACTGGCGGCGCCGCCAGATCCTGTGCGCGGGCGCGTCGACGCTGGTGCTCGGCCTCGTCGCGCCGCGGCTCGCGCACGCGTCGTCGGTGCTCGGCGTGCGTGTGTGGCCCGCGCGCGATTACACGCGCGTCACGATCGAATCCGACCAGCCGCTGCAGAATAGCCAACAGCTGCTGCAGGGTCCCGACCGGCTCGTCGTCGACCTGAACGGGCTCGATCTCGACCAGGCGCTGCGCGACCTCGTGTCGAAGATCGCGCCGAACGATCCGCAGATCCAGTCGGTGCGCGTCGGCCAGTATCAACCGCACGTGGTGCGGATGGTGTTCGACCTGAAAGGCTCGGTGAAGCCTCAGGTGTTTACGCTGCCGCCGGTCGGCACCTACAAGTACCGGCTCGTGTTCGATCTGTATCCGGCCGTCGCGCCCGATCCGCTGACCGACCTGATCGCGCAGACGGAACGCAAGGAACAGGCGCTCAACGACACCGCGCGCGCGCAGCAGGTGCAGCCGCCGAGCGCGCTGAACGGGCCGGCGACGCCGCCCGTCGCGGGCAACGACAACAGCGACGCGTTCTTCCAGCGCTTCGCGCAGAACACGCCGGCCGCGCCGCGCACGCTGCCGGCCGCCACGACGCCGTCTTCGCCTGCCACGCCCGCGAAGCCGGCCGTCAAGCCGCCGCCCGTCATCGCGCGCCGCGACGACAGCGAGGACGACGGCGACACCTACAAGTTCACCGCGCCGAAATCCGGCAAGGGCGGCACCGTGCGCCTGCTGACGGTCGCGATCGACCCGGGCCACGGCGGCGAGGATCCGGGCGCGATCGGCGGCGGCGGCACGTACGAGAAGCACGTCGCGCTCGACATCGCGAAGAAGCTGCGCGCGAAGATCGACGGCGCGCCGAACATGCGCGCGATGATGACGCGCGACGCCGACTTCTTCGTGCCGCTGAACGTGCGCGTGCAGAAGGCGCGCCGCGTCGGCGCGGACCTGTTCGTGTCGATCCACGCCGATGCGTTCACGACGCCGTCCGCGCGCGGCTCGTCGGTGTTCGCGCTGTCCGACCACGGTGCGTCGAGCGCCGCGGCGCGCTGGCTCGCGAACAAGGAGAACTCGTCCGACCTGATCGGCGGCATCAACATCAAGACGCAGGACGCGGCAGTCAGCCGCGCGCTGTTCGACATGTCGACGACCGCGCAGATCCGCGATTCGCTGCGCTACGGCAACTACGTGCTGAAGGAAGTCGGCGGCATCAACAAGCTGCACAAGGGCTCGGTCGAGCAGGCCGGGTTCGCGGTGCTGAAGGCGCCCGACATTCCGTCGATCCTCGTCGAGACGGCGTTCATCAGCAATCCGGAAGAGGAAAGCCGGCTGAACGACGACAGCTATCGCGACCAGATGGCCGACGCGATCTTCCGCGGTATCAAGCGTTACTTCGCCGCGAATCCGCCGCTCGCGAAGAGCCGGATGGCCTGACCGGCCACCCTTCCCCGCCGCCGGCACGCGCTGCGTGCCGGCGCGTCACGACGCCGCGAAGCGGCGCGCGAGCTTCCCGCCGAATACGTTCACCGCGAGCCCGCCCATCACGAGCGCGGCGCCGATCAGCTGCGCGTCCGTTGGATGCTCGTCGAGCAGCAGCGCCGACGACGCGAGCCCGACGATCGGCACCAGCAGCGAGAACTGCGCGACCTGGGCGGCCGGATAACGCGACATCAGGCGGCTCCACAAGCTGTAGCCGAGCAGCGTCGCGACGAACGCGAGATAGACGACCGCGAAGATCGACGCGCCGTTCAGCCCGAGCAACGCGGCCTCGATCCGCTGCGGCCCCTCGAACCACAGCGACAGCAGGAAGAACGGCACCGGCGGCACGAGGCTCGCCCACACGACGAGCGACACCAGGTCGGCCTTGCCCAGCTTCTTCGTGACGATATTGCCGAACGCCCACATCGCGGCCGAGCAGAGGGTCAGCAGGAAGCCCGCGAGCGTCATCGCGCGGCCGCCCTGCGCAGCGATCACGACGAGTCCGGCCGCGGCGACCGCGAGCCCGACCAGGCTCTGCACGCGCAGCCGCTCGCCGAGGAACAGCATCGCGAACACCAGCGTGAAGAATGCCTGCGACTGCAGCACGAGCGACGCGAGGCCGGCCGGCATGCCGACGTACATGCCGGTAAACAGGAGCACGAACTGGCCGAGCTGGATCGTCGCGCCGTACAGAATCAGCATGCGCCACGGAATCTGCGGCCGGCGCACGAAGAACACCGCGGGCACCGCGGCGAGCGTGAAGCGCAGCGCGCCGAGCAGCATCGGCGGCATGCCGTGCAGGCCAACCTTGATCACGACGAAGTTCACGCCCCACGCCAGGATCACGACCAGCGCGAGCAGCAAGTCCTTCGGGGCCATCATCGGCGTCTCCTCGATTTTGTCGGATGGTTTCCTGAACGCCGCTCAGTCTACCGAATTTTGCCGCGCGACCCGATACCCGCGCGACGCACATGGAATCGGCGCCAGGCACGGCGCCATGGACGCGCCGCACGACGCGTGCCTGCCCGCGGCCGCATGGCGCGGCGGGTATCCGGCGCTCCCCGTTGCACGCGTGGCCGCCGTGCCGCCAGTACAATGACCGGCATTCCTGCCGTTCCCCACGAGGCCCGCCATGACCGATCCGATCAAAGCCCTGCTGAAGCCGCACATCCGCGACATCGGCAACCTGCAGGTGCGCCGCACGCTGCCCGCGCTCGCCGCACGCCTCGTCGGCCCGTTCATCTTCTTCGATCACATGGGGCCCGCGACGCTGCCGGCCGGCACCGGCCTCGACGTGCGCCCGCATCCGCATATCGGGCTCGCCACCGTCACCTACCTGTTCGACGGCGCGATCCTGCACCGCGACAGCCTCGGCTCGCTGCAGGAGATCGTGCCGGGCGACGTGAACTGGATGACGGCCGGCCGCGGCATCGTCCACTCGGAGCGCACGCCCGACGCGCAGCGCGCGAGCGGCCACACGGTGCACGGGATCCAGACCTGGGTCGCGCTGCCGGTTGCCCACGAGACCACCGAGCCGTCGTTCGAGCACCATGCGGCCGACACGCTGCCCAAGCGCGATGAGAACGGCGTGTCGCTCACGGTGATCGCCGGCGACGCGTTCGGCCTGCGCTCGCCCGTCACGACGTTCTCGCGCACGCTGTACGTCGCCGCCGAATTCGCGGCCGGCGGCCGCCTCGAACTCGACGCGTCGCACGAGGAACGCGCGGTCTACGTGGTCGACGGCGACCTGTCGATCGACGGCACGCCGGTGCCGGCCGAGCAGATGGCCGTGCTCGCACCGGGCGCCACCGTCACGCTCGCGAGCGGCAACGGCGCGCGCGCGATGCTGCTGGGCGGCGACAAGATCGACGGCGAGCGCTTCATCGAATGGAACTTCGTCGCCAGCAGCCGCGACGCGATCGAGCGCGCGAAACGGGCGTGGACGAACCAGGAAATGGGCAAGGTGCCCGGCGAAACCGAGTGGATTCCGCTGCCCGAGTCGAAGCCGCGTTGAAAAAGGGGCGCGCCGCCCCCATCCTGACGACATTCGAACCGAAGAGAACGACATGGACACCACGCTTGCCACTTTCGAGAAAGACGTCATCGAGGCGTCGCTGGACACGCCCGTGCTGGTCGACTTCTGGGCGCCGTGGTGCGGCCCCTGCAAGACGCTCGGTCCGCTGCTCGAAAAGCTCGAAGCCGACTACGAAGGCCGCTGGAAGCTCGTGAAGGTGAACGTGGACGAGAACCAGGAGCTCGCCGCGCACTTCCAGACGCGCAGCATCCCGCACGTGATCGCGTTCGCCGACGGGCGGCCCGTCGACCAGTTCATCGGCGTGCTGCCGGAAGGCCAGTTGCGCGCGTTCCTCGACCGGCTGCTGCCCGCGCCCGACGAAGCCGAGCGCCGCGCCGCACAATACGCGATCGCCGAGTCGCGCTACGACGATGCGATCACCCACCTCGAAGCGGCCCTCGCGCTGAACCCCGGCTTCGACGACGCGCGGCTCGACCTGATCGAACTGCTGCTCGCGAACAACCAGGTGGACGCCGCACGCGCCGAGGCCGAGCGCCTGTCGCCGCAGACCGTGCAGGGCAGCGATCCGCGCTACCAGGCGATCAAGACCCGTTTCGATGCGCTCGACGCGACGGCCGACCTGCCGCCGACCGACGCGCTCGAGGCGCGCATCGCGGCGAACCCCGCCGATCTCGACGCACGCTTCGACCTCGCGCAGAGCCTGATCGCGCGCCGCGCGTACGAAGGCGCGCTCGAGCAGTTGCTGGAAATCGTGTTGCGCGACCGCGCGTATGGCGACGACCTCGGCCGCCGCACGATGATCTCGGTGTTCGAGCTGGCGGGCGATCGCCCGGAACTCGTCGCCGCGTGGCGGCGCAAGCTGAGCATGGCGCTCAACTGACGAACGGCCGGGCCGCGGCGGCCTGGCCGAATCGCCTTATCGCGCGCGGCGGGTCCGCCGCGCCGCAACATTCCTTGGCGCGTCGATCGACGCCCCGATCAACCCGCGGCCCGCGCCGCGATCGCCCGCAACGCATGCGCGGCGGCCGCGAAACCGAAGCTCGCGGTCACGCACACGCTCGAACCGAACCCCGCGCAGTTGAGCCCCGCGACATGCGCGGCGGTCGACGGCTCCGCGCCATCCTCGATGTCGCACGCGGCCGCTTCCGGATAGATCAGCGGCTCGTCCGAATACACGGCGCTGACCTTGAAGCGTGCCTTCGGCCCGCGCGGAAAGCCGTGCTGCTTGCGCAACTGCGCACGCACCTTCGACAGCAGCGGATCCTGGATCGTCAGCGCGAGATCATCGATGCGGATGCGCGTCGGGTCGAGCTGCCCGCCTGCGCCGCCGACCGTGACGAGCGGCTGCCCTTTCGCGACGCACCACGCGATCAGCGCGACCTTCGTGCGCACGCTGTCGATCGCGTCGATCACGTAGTCGAAGCCGCCGCCGAGCAGCGCGTCGAAGTTGTCGGGTTCCGCGAAATCCTCGATCCGGTTCACGCGGCACGTGGGATCGATCAGCGCGATCCGCTCGGCCATCGCGTCGACCTTCGGCTTGCCGTAATTGCCGTCGAGCGCGTGGATCTGCCGGTTCGTATTGCTTTCGGCGACGTTGTCGAGATCGATCAGCGTCAGCGTGCCGATCGCGCTGCGCGCGAGCGCCTCGGCCGTCCACGACCCGACGCCGCCGATGCCGATCACGGCCACGTGCGCGCCCTCGAACGCGGCGAGCGCCGGGGCGCCGTACAGCCGCGCGATGCCGCCGAAGCGGCGCTCGCGATCCACGTCAAGCTGGATTGTCGGGGTCGGGGTAAGATCAGAGGAACTGAGCGGGGCGGTGTCGGCAGCGGACATGGCAGCAAGGAAAACGTAAGTCGAGCAGCCCTCTATTTTGCCTGAACTCCCCGCCGGCACGCGCCACTGTGCGCGCACGATTCTCGCGCGTTCGCTATACTGGCCCCAGATTGAAGCGTTTGCATAACATGACGACTCTCGCCGATCTCCGCATCAACTATTCGCGTGCTTCGCTCGACGAAGCCGATGCCGCCCCCGACCCCTTCGCCCAGTTCGATCGCTGGTTCAAGGAGGCGCTCGCCGCCAAGCTCCCCGAGCCCAACACGATGACGCTTGCCACCGTCGGCGACGACGGCCGGCCGTCGGCACGCATCGTGCTCATCAAGGCTGTCGACGAACGCGGGTTCGTCTTCTTTACCAATTACGAAAGCCGCAAGGGGCGCGACCTCGCCGCCCATCCGTACGCGGCACTGCTGTTCTACTGGATCGAGCTCGAGCGCCAGGTGCGCATCGAGGGCCGGATCGAAAAGACCAGCGCCGACGAAAGCGACCGCTATTTCGCGTCGCGCCCGCTCGGCTCGCGCATCGGTGCGTGGGCGTCCGAGCAGAGCGCGGTGATCGACAGCCGCGCGACGCTCGAAGCGCGCGAGAAGGACGTGGCCGAACGCTACGGCGAGAACCCGCCGCGCCCGCCGCACTGGGGCGGCTATCGCGTCGTGCCCGACGCGATCGAGTTCTGGCAGGGCCGCCCGTCGCGGCTGCACGACCGCCTGCTCTATACGCGCGACGCCGCTGCGGCGTCGGGCTGGACGATCTCGCGCCTGTCGCCGTAAGCCGAACCGCGGCCGCGGTGCCGCTTGCCGGTCGTGTCTCGTGTTGCATCCGGGCGCCCGCCTCGCAGGAGGCGGGCGCCGGTCAAGATACTTGGCTGTATTCGATTCAACGAACAAACGGAGAATCCAAATGTTCTGGGAAAAGAAGCTGGCACAGTGGGCGGACGAAGTACGGGCGAAAGCGAACATACCGGCGCGCCTCGTGCTGTGGAACGGCGATCAACTCGATTTCGGCACCTTCAGCGCGCCGCAGGTCACGCTGAAGGTCAACAGCGCGTCGGCGCTGCCGCTCCTGCTCGAACCGAGCCTCGACAATCTCGGCGAGGCGTACGTGAAGGGCAAGATCGACATCGAAGGCCGGCTGTCGGACATCATCAACATCAGCTATTCGCTCGCGCGCAGCACGGTCACCAGCGCGAGCAAGCTCGCGCGCGTGAAGCGCTACTTCAACCACACGAAGAACACCGACCGGAAGGCGATCCAGTATCACTACGACGTCTCGAACGATTTCTACCGGCTGTGGCTCGACGAGAACATGGTGTACTCGTGCGCGTACTTCGAGAACGGCGACGAGGATCTCGCGACCGCGCAGATCAAGAAGATCGACCACATCCTGACCAAGATCCAGCTCGAGCCCGGCCAGCGCCTGCTCGACATCGGCTGCGGCTGGGGCGCGCTCGTGCTGCGCGCCGCGCAGAAATTCGGCGCGACGTGCCTGGGCGTGACGCTGTCGCAGAACCAGTTCGATCTCGCGACCGCGCGCGTGAAGGCCGCCGGGCTCGAGGACAAGATCGAGATCCGCCTGCAGGATTACCGCGAGATCGACGGGCAGTTCGACCGCATCACGAGCGTCGGGATGTTCGAGCACGTCGGCCGCAAGAACCTGCCGCTCTATTTCTCGCGCGTGCACGACCTGCTGACCGACGACGGCATCGCGATGAACCACGGGATCACGTCGACCGACGCGGAAAGCGGCGAAACGGCGCTCGGCGGCGGCGAATTCATCGACCGCTACGTGTTCCCGGACGGCGAGCTGCCGCACATCAGCCTCGCGCTCGAAGCGGCGCAGCGCGGCGGGCTCGAGGCGATTGACGTCGAAAGCCTGCGGCGGCACTATGCGCGCACGCTCGACATCTGGACCGAGAACTTCGAGGCGAAGGTGGACCAGGCGCGCGCGCTCGTCGACGACGAGAAATTCCGCATCTGGCGCGTGTACCTCGCCGGTTGCGCGTATGCGTTCGAGCACGACGACGTGTCGATCTTCCAGATCGTGTGCCGCAAGGCCGGACGCAGCGCGAAAACGCTGCCGTGGTCGCGGCGCTACATGTACGAACACACGCTGCCGCGCTAGGCGGCACTTCACGCTGGGCATGCATGGGTGACGGCAGGACGCGGCGCAACACGCCGACGCAACGACAGCAGCGCGACGAACCGGACGGATCGCACGCCGACGGGCAGTTCGACCTGTTCGGCGGCGGTGGCGCGTCGCCCGACGACGCGCGCGCGGCCGCGCCCGCGGATGGCGACAACCCTGCCGGCGAACGCGTGACGCCGGACGAACACGACACCGCGCGGCCGGCAAAGTCGCCTGCGCGCGCCGGCCGTGCATCGCCCCGCCCTTCCGCCGACCAGGAACCGGCGGAACCGCCCCCAGCCTCCGGCCTGCTGTGGGACGAACCGTCCCCGCCAGCCGCGCCGCCGAAGCAAGGCCGGCGCCGGCGCGGCGTGCCGCCCGCCCCGGTTTCCGCGGAAGTCGCCGACGCCGCGGCCGCGCTGCCGCCCAACGTGCGGCTCGGCACGTCGTCGTGGTATTTCCCCGGCTGGGACGGCATCGTCTACGACGGCGATTTCGCGCAGACGAAGCTGTCGCGCGAAGGGCTCGAGGCGTACGGTGCGCATCCGCTGCTGAAGAGCGTGAGCCTCGACCGCTCGTTCTACGGGCCGCTGTCGGTGGCCGATTACCTGCGCTACGCGCAACAGGTGCCGGACGACTTCCG
Organism: Burkholderia sp. SCN-KJ; assembly: GCF_024656005.1. NCBI lineage: Bacteria > Pseudomonadati > Pseudomonadota > Betaproteobacteria > Burkholderiales > Burkholderiaceae > Burkholderia > Burkholderia sp. SCN-KJ. The sequence continues at coordinate 8,896 of NZ_JANKOG010000034.1, read as the reverse complement.
CTTCGTCGTGAAGGCGCCGGCGTCCGTCACCGACGCGGTCGTGCGCGGCAGGCGCGGCGAGCCGTCGGGCCCGAACCCGACCTTCCTCGACGCGCAGCTCGCCACCCGGGAATTCGTGCAGCCGTGCCTCGAAGGGCTCGGCCGGAAGGCCGGCGTGCTGGTGTTCCAGTTCTCGCCGATGCCCGATCAACTGCTCGCCGAGCCGGCCGCGCTGATCGACCGGCTGTCGGCATTCTTCGCGGCATTGCCGCCGCTGCCGCCGGACGCCGACGGCACGCGCTACGCGATCGAGATCCGCGACGCGAGCCTGCTCACGCCGCGCTTCATCCGCGCGCTCGCGGCGCTCGGCGTGCGCTACTGCGTCGGCCTGCACGCGCGGATGCCCGACCCGCTGCGCCAGGCGGCCGCGCTCGCGCTGCTCGACGGCGATGCGCCGGGCCCGCTGATCGTGCGCTGGAGCCTGCACGGCGGCTTCAAGTACGAACAGGCGAAAGCGAAGTACGAGCCGTTCGACAAGCTCGTCGACGAGGATCCGGCCACGCGCGCGGCGCTCGCCGAGCTGGCCGCGCGCTACGCGCTGGCCGGACAGCCGGTGATCATCACGATCAACAACAAGGCGGAAGGCTCCGCGCCGCTGTCGTGCCTCGCGCTCGCGCGCGAGATCGCCGCCGCGTGCGCGCACTGGCGCAGCGAGGCGGCGTAGGGGTCGCGGCGCGGGTGCCCGCGCCGCTTGCGGCTGACGTGCCGATTACGCGCCGCGCTGCGACTTCAGCCGATGCGAGAACTTCTGGCGGAATTTCGCGAGCTTCGGCCCGATCACGACCGAGCAGTAGCCCTGCCCCGGATTGCGCGCGTAATAGTTCTGATGATAGTCCTCGGCCGGCCAGTAGTTGCCGTCGAGCGGCACGACCTGCGTGACGATCGGCTGCCCGAACACCTGCTCGCGCTCCAGTTCGCGGATCACGTCGAGCGCGACGTCGCGCTGCGCGTCGGAATGCGTGAACACGACCGACCGGTATTGCGTGCCGACGTCGTTGCCCTGCCGGTTCAGCTGGGTCGGATCGTGCGTCGCGAAGAAGATCTCGAGGATCTCGCGATAACCGATGCGCGCCGGATCGAACGTCACGTTCACGACCTCCGCGTGACCGGTGTCGCCGTCGCAGACGTCCCGATAGCCGGGATTGCGCGTATGGCCGCCCGCATAGCCCGACTGGACGGCCGTCACGCCGTCGACGTCGAGAAACACGGCCTCCGTGCACCAGAAGCACCCGCCGCCCACAGTCGCGGTTTCAAGCATCTCGTTCACCATGAAATCAGTACCTCGTTGAAGACGGCGGCCGGCACGCAGGCGCGCGCCGGCGCCGCCGGTCCTTATCGTCGCTGCCCGGTTGCCCGGCGCGCAGCGGCAGCGTTCAAGTATCTCACTCGCGCGCGAATCCGGCAGGACCGCATGCGCGCCGCGCGCCACCGGCTGCGCGTTTCTCGACTACACTTAGGCACGCTTCGCCGCGACGGCACACCGTCCGGCCGCACGCAGCGTCCGATGCATGCCCGCCCTGATGCCAACAACATCTGCCGGAACATCGATATGCACGCCTCAGCAGAAATCGCCCGCATGACGGGCCCGGCCGCCGGTGCCACGCGCGCCGTCGCCTTCACCGCACCCTCGCGTCACCGTGCGCCCGTTGCGCCGCCTGCGCGACGATCCGGCGCGCCGCGTTTCCCCGCTTTCCCGACCTGATGCACCGCGCCGCGCGTCCTGCAATCGCGCGCCACCGCCTCTGCATTCCCGTCACGCAACCTGTTCGACCCGCACGCCCGCCGTGAACGGCCGTGCGCCCGTGATCCGATACAACCGAGAGAGGCACCACGATGAGCATGCGGCCTGACCCGACCTTTCACGCTTCGCCGGAACTTGCGATGCAGGCGCCGGCGGAGGAATTTGCCTATACGTTGTTGCTGAGCCCCGATTTTTCCAGGCCCGACGCGCTTGCCGTGATCGACGTGAAACCCGGCTCGGCGACCTACGGCAAGATCGTGCACACGGTGACGATGCCGAACACCGGCGACGAATTCCACCACTTCGGCTGGAATGCATGCTCGTCGTCGCTGTCGCCGCTGACCGGTCACGCGTTTCTCGAGCGCCGCTTCCTGATCATCCCGGGCCTGCGCTCGTCGCGGATCTACGTGATCGACACGAAGCCGCACCCGACGCAGGCGCGCATCCACAAGATCATCGAGCCCGGCGAGGTGTTCGCGAAGACCGGCTATTCGCGGCCGCACACGGTTCATTGCGGCCCCGAGGGCATCTACGTGAGCACGCTCGGCGGCGCGGGCCCGGACGGCACCGACGGCGCGCCCGGCATCTTCATCATGGACTGCGAGACCTTCGACGTGCTCGGGCGCTGGGAAATCGACCGCGGCCCGCAGGACAAGCATTACGACTTCTGGTGGAACCTGCCGCGCGACTACATGGTGTCGAGCGAATGGGCGCTGCCGCCGCAATTCGAGAACGGCATCGTGCCGGAAGACCTGCTCGCGAACCGCTACGGCCACCGGCTGCATTTCTGGGACCTGCGCGCGCGGCGCAACGTGCAGACGATCGATCTCGGCGCGCAGCACCAGATGGCGCTCGAAGTGCGGCCCGCGCACGATCCGGTGCGCGAATACGGGTTCGTCGGCGTCGTGGTCGACACGACCAATCTCGAAGGGTCGATCTGGACCTGGTGGCGCGAGGACGGCCAGTTCCATGTGGAGAAGACCGCGACGATCCCGCCCGAGCCGGCCGCCGCCGACGAACTGCCGCCGCTGCTCCAGGGATTCGGCGCGGTGCCGCCGCTCGTGACCGACATCGACCTGTCGCTCGACGACCGTTTCCTGTACGTATCGTGCTGGGGCACGGGCGAGATGCGTCAGTACGACGTGTCGGATCCGCGTCACCCGGTGCTCGCCGGGTCGGTGCGCATCGGCGGGATCGTGCGCCGCGCGCCGCACTCAAACGGCCGCGCGTTCGCCGGCGGCCCGCAGATGGTGGAAATCAGCCGCGACGGCCGGCGCGTGTACTGGACCAACTCGCTCTACTCGACGTGGGACGACCAGTTCTATCCGGACGGCGTGCCGGCCGCGCAGGTGCTCGCGCATGCGGGGCCGGACGGCGGGCTGACGCTCGCCGACGACTACTGGGTCGAGTTCCCCGACGGCTATCGCGCGCACCAGATCCGGCTGGAAGGCGGCGACTGCTCGACCGACTCGTTCTGCTATCCGTCGGTCAAGCGTTGAGCGCCGGCCTCTCCGCGCCGCTCGCGCTGTGGGCGGCCGTGCTCGCGAGCGGCGTCTATCACGGGCTCAATCCGGCGATGGGCTGGCCGCTCGCGGTGTCGAACGCGTTGATGACGCGCCGCGGCGGCGCGCTCGTCGCGGCGCTCGGCTATCTCGCGCTCGGCCATGCGCTCGCGGTATTCATGGTGATGCTGCCGTTCGGGCTGCTCGCCGCGCTGCTCGCGTGGCAGACGGCGATCCGGATCGGCGCGAGCGCGCTCGTGATCGGCTTCGGCGCGGTGCTGCTGATCCGGCGGCGCCACCCGCGTGCGCTCGCGCGGATTCCGCCCGCGCGGCTCGGGCTGTGGTCGTTCGCGGTCGCGCTCGCGCACGGCGCCGGGCTGATGCTGGTGCCGATCTATCTGGGGCTTTGCGGGCTCGACACGGACACCGGCGATCGCGCGGCGGCCACGCTCGTCGACGCGCATCTCGGGATGGCGCTCATCGTCGCGGCCGTGCACGCGGCCGCGATGATCGGCACGGGCGGCGTGCTCGCGTGGCTCGTGTACCGCTATCTCGGGCTGAAGTTCGTCGCGCGGAGCTGGTTCAACCTCGATGCGGTGTGGGCGTCGAGCCTGATTCTGACGGGGGCGCTGTCGCTCGGGCTGGCGGCGGCGCGGTAGCGCACGCGCGGCGGCTGCCGCGGCGGTCGCGCGTGATGCATCGCGTGGCGGACGGCCTGCCGCATGGGCGCGCCGCCGGCCGCGCGCGATAAAACGCGCCGGAAACGCCGCCGCCGGCCCGATCGCGGCGCCGCGCGACTGTGTTCGCTACCTCACGCTGGCCCCGCAATGCACCGTCCGCACGGGCCCGGCGGTCGCGATTCCGCTAAAATCGCGCCATGCGCACCACTTCCCGACCGACCGCCCTGGCCTTGCTGCCTTTCGTCCGCCGCGCCTCCCGCACCCGCCGCGCGCCGCGCCTGTCCGTTTCGATCCGGATGGCCGCCCGATGAAGCATGCCACCCCGCCCGATTTCGACTCGGCCGCCTTTCGCCAGGCGCTCGGCCAGTTCGCGACCGGCGTCACGGTCATCACGACGCGTGCGCCGTCCGGGCAGCTGATCGGCATCACCGCGAGCTCGTTCAACTCGGTGTCGCTCGATCCGCCGCTCGTGCTGTGGAGCCTCGCGCACAAATCGGCGTCGACGCCGGTGTTCCGCAGCAACAGCCATTACGTGGTGAACGTGCTCGCGGCGTCGCAGCTCGACCTGTGCAAGCGCTTCTCGACCTACAAGGGCGACCGCTTCGAAGGGATCGCGCACGCGGCCGGCAACTCGGGCATGCCGGTGCTCGACGGCGCGCTCGCGTGGTTCGAATGCCACAACCGCAGCCGCTACGACGAAGGCGACCATGTGATCTTCGTCGGCGAAGTGGAACGCTGCGGCGTGCGTGCCGTGTCGGATGCCGCTCCGCCGCTCGTGTTCCACGGTGGCGGCTTCCACGGCCTCACACCGCTTTGATCGCCCCCATGCGCGCCAGCCCGACCGGCGCGCCCGCTTCGTCCTTCAGCGTCTGCAGCACGATGTTCGAACGGATGTCCATCACGCCCGGCGCCTTGTAGAGCCGGTTCAGCACGAAATCCGAATAGTGCTTGAGGTTGTGCGCGAGCACGCGCAGCAGGTAGTGGCTCTCGCCCGTCACGACGAACGCGCCGACCACCTCCGGCCATTCACGCAGCGCCTCCGCGAAGCGCTCGTGCCATTGATTCTCTTCGTTGCGCATCGACACCTGCACGAACGCCTCGAGCTCGAAGCCGAGCTTCTCGCGGCTCAGGCACGCGCGATAGTGCTCGATCACGCCCTGCTCCTCGAGCAGGCGCATCCGGCGCAGACAGGCGGATGGCGAAAGCGAGATGCGCTCCGCCAGATCGAGATTGCTGATTCTGCCCTCTTCCTGCAGGACCGCCAGAATCCGGCAGTCGGTGGCATCGAGCGTGATCGCGTGCATTTTTGGTCCCCGTTTTCCCTCTGAGTCGAATTATCTGCCAATCGGGCGGATTGTCCATGTTTATTTCGCAAGCACTTTCTGCGAGCGTCCACCTATCATTCGAAGCATCGATTCACCGACTCGTCATGCCATGGACACACTCTGGGACATCTCGCCGCCCGTCAGCCCCGCCACCCCCGTGTGGCCGGGCGACACGCCGGTTTCCGTCGAACGCGTCTGGCGGATGGAGGCCGGCTCGCCGGTCAACGTCGCGCGCCTGACGCTGTCGCCGCATACCGGCGCGCACTGCGACGCGCCGCTTCACTACGACGCCGACGGCGCGCCGATCGGCGCGGTGCCGCTCGACACCTATCTCGGCCCGTGCCGCGTGATCCATTGCATCGGCGCGTCGCCGGTCGTGCGGCCGGCCGACGTCGCGGCCGCGCTCGACGGCGTGCCGCCGCGCGTGCTGCTGCGCACCTATGCGCGTGCCAGCGTCGCGCAATGGGACAGCAGCTTCTGCGCGGTCGCGCCCGAGACCGTCGACCTGCTCGCCGCGCACGGCGTCAAGCTGATCGGCATCGATACGCCGTCGCTCGACCCGCAGGAATCGAAGACCATGGATGCGCATCACCGCGTGCGTGCGCACCGGATGGCGATCCTCGAAGGGATCGTGCTCGACGACGTGCCGCCCGGCGACTACGAGCTGATCGCGCTGCCGCTGAAGTTCGCGACGCTCGACGCGAGCCCCGTGCGTGCGGTGCTGCGCGCGCTGCCCGGCCGCTCCTCCTGATTCATCCAACCATCGACCCGCGAACCACTCGTCCGCGAACTACTGACCCGACATCATGATCATCAAGACCCGTGAAGACGCGCTCGCCCTCGACCGCGACGACCCGCTCGCCGCGCTGCGCGACCAGTTCGCGCTGCCCGACGGCGTGATCTATCTCGACGGCAACTCGCTCGGCGCGCAGCCGCGCGCATCGGCCGCCCGCGCGCAACAGGTGATCGGCGCCGAATGGGGCGAAGGCCTGATCCGCAGCTGGAACACCGCCGGCTGGTTCGCGCTGCCGCGCCGCCTCGGCGACAAGCTCGCGACGCTGATCGGCGGCGCGCCCGGCGAAACCGTCGTGACCGACACCATCTCGATCAACCTGTTCAAGCTGCTGTCGGCGATGCTGCGCCACCAGGCCGAGCGCGCGCCGGAGCGCCGCGTGATCGTGTCGGAGCGCTCGAACTTCCCGACCGACCTGTACATCGCGCAAGGGCTGATCGAACAGCTCGGCGGCGGCTACGAGCTGCGCCTGATCGACGATCCGGCGGACCTGCCCGACGCGCTCGGCGCGGACACGGCCGTCGCGATGATCACGCACGTGAACTACCGCACCGGCTACATGCACGACATGCCGGCCGTCACGCAGCTCGTGCACGATGCGGGCGCGCTGATGCTGTGGGATCTCGCGCACTCGGCCGGCGCGGTGCCGGTCGACCTGAACGGCGCGCACGCGGACGGCGCGGTCGGCTGCACGTACAAGTACCTGAACGGCGGCCCCGGTTCGCCGGCCTTCGTGTGGGTGCCGCAGCGCCATCTCGCTCACTTCTCGCAGCCGCTGTCGGGCTGGTGGGGCCACCGCGCACCGTTCGCGATGCAGCCGGCCTTCGCGCCCGATCCGGGAATCGCGCGCTTCCTGTGCGGCACGCAGCCGATCGTGTCGATGTCGATGGTCGAATGCGGGCTCGACGTGTTCCTGCAGACCGACATGCACGCGATCCGCCGCAAGTCGCTCGCGCTGACCGACGCGTTCATCGCGCTCGTCGAAACGCGCTGCGCGGGCCTGTCGCTGAAGCTCGTCACGCCGCGCGCGCATCACCAGCGCGGCTCGCAGGCGAGCTTCGAGCATCCGCACGGCTACGAGGTGATGCAGGCGCTGATCGCGCGCGGCGTGATCGGCGACTACCGCGAGCCTTACGTGCTGCGCTTCGGCTTCACGCCGCTCTATACGCGCTTCGTCGACGTGTGGGATGCCGTCGAGACGCTGCGCGACATCCTCGCCACCGACGCGTGGAAGGCGCCCGAGTTCGCCGAGCGCGGCGCGGTGACCTGAGCGCTTCCAGCCCGGCGCGCGCCGCCGCGACGTGCGGATTGCGCGCCGCGCCCCGTCATTCAAATCTGGAGAAAGTCGTGAATTCTGGTCATATTCAGCCACCCGGCGACGACGCGCCGGCGGGCTGCCCGTTCTCGGGCGCACGCGCGGCCCAACCGGCTCATGAAGCGCCGCACGTGCCTGGCGAAGCCACCGCTCAAGCCGGCTGGCACGATGCGCAGCTCGATTTCTCGAAGTCGATGAGCTACGGCGACTACCTGTCGCTGAATGCGATCCTCGACGCGCAGCATCCGCTGTCGCCCGATCACAACGAGATGCTGTTCATCATCCAGCATCAGACGAGCGAGCTGTGGATGAAGCTCGCGCTGTTCGAGCTGCGCGGCGCGCTCGACGCGGTGCGCGGCGACGCGCTGCCGCCCGCGTTCAAGATGCTCGCGCGCGTGTCGCGGATCCTCGAGCAGCTCGTGCAGGCGTGGAACGTGCTGTCGACGATGACGCCGTCCGAGTATTCGGCGATGCGGCCGTATCTCGGCCAGTCGTCGGGGTTCCAGTCGTACCAGTACCGGCAGCTCGAATTCCTGCTCGGCAACAAGAACGCGCAGATGCTGCAGCCGCATGCGCACCGGCCCGACATCCTCGAACAGGTGCGCGCGACGCTCGAGGCGCCGTCGTTCTACGACGAGGTCGTGCGCCTGCTCGCGCGGCGCGGTTTCCCGATCGCGCCCGAACGGCTCGAGCGCGACTGGACGCAGCCGATGCGTCACGACGAAACGGTCGAGGCCGCATGGCTCGAGGTCTATCGTCACCCGCAGCAGCACTGGGAGCTCTACGAGATGGCCGAGGAACTCGTCGATCTCGAGGATGCGTTCCGCCAGTGGCGCTTCCGTCACGTGACGACAGTCGAGCGCATCATCGGCTTCAAGCAGGGCACCGGCGGCACGAGCGGCGCGCCGTATCTGCGCAAGATGCTCGACGTCGTGCTGTTCCCCGAGCTCTGGCACGTGCGCACCACGTTGTAACGCAACGCCTTGCGCCCGCGCGTCCTGACGACGTGCGGGCCCGCGCCTCCCCGTCGCGCGGCAACGCGCGTTCGTGCGCGCGCCGCAGAATGTGCCGCCGCGGCTGGCGCGGCCGGCTCGTGCAAGGGTCGGGCACGCGCGGGATCGGTCTCGCGCCGTCCGTGCGCGGATCCGACGCCGACGCGGTCGCCGCGTGTCCGACGTGCCGACGTGCCGACGTGCCGACGTGCCGACGTGCCGACGTGCCGACGTGCCGACGGGATGATCGCCGGCATATCGCCATATCGTTGCGGCGCCGCACCATCCGCTGCGCATGCTCACCGCGTTCCGATGGCGTCAAGGCATCCTGTGCCGGGGCCGCCGGCAAGCTCGCTGCTCGACGAACTCGTCGCTTCGATGCGCGACGGACGCTGACGCTTCGGCCTTTCCGCCTTTCCGCCTTTCCGCCTTTCCGCCTTTCCGCCTTTCCGCCTTTCCGCCTTTCCGCCTTTCCGCCTCTCCGCCCGCCCCCCCCTCCCCCTCTCCCC